>DATKLF010000131.1:0-4550 GCA_035542555.1 Solirubrobacteraceae bacterium
GGCGCGCCGCTTCCCCGTGGCGTGAGCGCGACGGTCGTGGCGACCAGCGGCGCCCGGCCTCGTCACATCGCCACATCGCCGCTCGACCACGGCCTGGTCGAGTTGTGCACGCATGCCGTGCGCAACTCGCCCACGGGGCAAGCTGGCCTACGGTGTCCTCATGCACCGCGCGGCGCCGCATGCCGGCGAGCTTCGCATCGGCTGCTCGGGCTGGAACTACCGCGACTGGCGCGGGGTGCTCTACCCGCAGGGGCTCGCCCAGACGCGCTGGCTCGCACGCTACGCCGAGGTGTTCGACACCGTCGAGCTGAACGCGACCTTCTACCGCCTGCCCACCGAACACGCCGCGCGCGGCTGGGTCGAGCACACGCCGCCGGGCTTCCTCTTCGCGGTCAAGGCAAGCCGCTACCTCACGCACGTGCGGCGCCTGCGCGACCCCGCCGAGCCGGTCGCGCGCTTCACGCAGGCGATCGCGCCGCTGCGCGAGGGTGGGCGCCTGGGCCCGGTGCTCTGGCAGCTGCCGGAGGACTTCCACCGCGACGACGCGCGCCTTGCCGGCCTCCTCGACGTCCTGCCGCCTGGGCGCCACGCCGTCGAGCTGCGCCACGCCTCGTGGTTTGACGACGCCGTCCTCGCGCTGCTCGCCGAGCGCGGCGTCGCGCTGGTCTGGGGCGACCACCCCGAGCGCCCGTTCCAGCGGCTCGAGCACACGGCGGACTTCACGTACGTGCGCCTGCACTACGGCGCGCGCGGTGGGCGCGGGAACTACAGCGAGGGCGAGCTGCGCGCGTGGTCCCAGCGCCTCGTCGCCGCGCGCGGGCGCGGCGACGTCTACGCCTACTGCAACAACGACTGGGAGGGCTTCGCCGTGCAGAACGCGCTGCGGCTGGTCGAGCTCGCGGGCGCGGCGGGTGGTGCGTGATCCTTCGGCGAAGTACGGTTGGTCCACTCACCCGCGTGCGGTTGGCTTGCCCGCATGAGCCGGATGGATGAGCTGCTCGCGGCGCTGCCGCCCGCGCCGTTCGTCGACGATCTCGGGCTGCGCTTCACCGAGCTGGGGGAGGGCTGGGCCGAGAGCGCGCTCACGACCACCCCGCGCCTGACACAGGCGCAGGGGCTCGTCCACGCCGGCGTCCTGGCGACGATCGCTGACCACACCGCCGGCGCCGCGGCCGCGACCCTCGTCGACGAAGGGCGCTATGTCGTGACGACGGAGTTCAAGATCAACCTCCTGCGGCCCGTGATCGCGCCGCGGGTGCACTGCCGCGCCGAGGTCGTCAAGCCGGGCCGGCGCATCACCGTCGTCGAGTCACGCGTCAGCGCGGAGAGCGACGACGGCGAGCGGGCGCTCGCCGCGATCGCGCTGCTCACGTTGGCCGTCGTGGGCGACCACGCTGTCTGACGGCTCAGCGCCGCATGTCGGCTGGGTCGTGCGAGCGGAGCAGGTCATCGTCCTGACCGACGAACCGCGCGAAGGAGGCCCGACGTCCGCGGGTCCTCGGTCGAGCCGCAGCGCGGTGCGGAAATTCCCCGATGCGCCCCGAGATGCCAGGCGTAGGGTCGAGTTCTCCTCCGCGGGAAAGGACGGTCGTGCCGGCTCGATAGGTGGCGATGTGGGCTGCCGTCGGGGCTGACCGCGGTCGCGCGGACCGTGGTGGTGCGGACCGACAGCGCTGAGCGTACGTTCGATGAGCCATCACGCATCCCCAACCCCCCGGCCTGCAGTTCCCATGACGCGTGTCAGGAGGGTGTTCGTCCTGGTGCTGGTGGTCCTTCTCACCAGTCCCTGTGTCGCGTCAGCTGACCCGACCCTGGGCATGGACGACGCAGGCGCGCTCGTGACGAAACCACTCGACCCCGACGCGGTCCTGACGGCCGGCACGCAGCACGGGGTTCAGATCCTTCGCATGATCGACTACATGGGACGCTACCCGAACGGTGACCGCTACTACGCAGCTGCCCGGCTCGGCGTCGAGCACGGCCTGCGGCTGGACATCGTCCTGGCGCTGCGTCCGCTCTCACAGTCCGGGCCCGTGACCCCCACCGAGTTCGCGGCATGGGCCGCAGAACGCGCCGCGCTCTACGCGGGGCTCGATCCGCACGCGCGGATCTCTCTGCTGAACGAGCCGGACCTCCTGATGGCGGCCTCAGACGATTGCGACCCGACGAACCAGGCGGCGATCGTCCGTTCGGCCGGCATGTCCATCTCGCAGACCGAAGTCACGTCAGTGGCGAAGGTGCCCGGCGTGACTCGGGTGCGGGCCACCATCAGGCTCCACAAGTTCGTCCACAGACGCAGCCGTCACCGCCCGTACCGCATCCTGCGAGTCAGGCGGGCCTACACCCATACCTACTACACGATGGTGCCTGTCGCCAAGACGGTGCAGACCACCAAGGTGGTGGAGACGACCGCTCCCAACTCCATCGACGACAGCAGTGGCGCGACGACGGTCACGGTGGCTCGCGGATGCCTCGCGATCATGCGAGCGCGCAAGACCGCGCTCTACCTGAAGGCCGCGATCCCCGCTGTGCGTGCAGCGGCCCCGAGCGTGGAGGTGGGGGCCGGTGAGACGTCACCGTGCGTCGGCGTGGAGGCGTTTCTGCGCGCGCTCGCACAGGCCGGCATCCCTCCCGTGGATCGTTGGACGCATCACCCGTATGCGAAGGTCGTCGACGGCAACGTCGTGGACAGCCCCTCCGGCTCGTTCTACCTGGACCGCACAGAGGACTACGCTGCGCTCGTGCGCAAGCTGTTCGACGTCCGGACCATCGACCTGACCGAGTTCGGCGTACAGAAGGCTGACGGCCCCCTCACTGGAGCATCTGTCTGGCGCTACGCCTACCGGCAGGCGTGCGCTATCGGCGCTCGGAGCATCGTGGCGTACCAGTGGACGCCCACGCCCCCAGGCGGCGGTGCCTGGGACACGTCGCTCATGAACGACGGCTTGACCGACACTCCAGCGTCGGCTCAGCTTCCCAATCTGCGCTGCTCGGTCTGAAACCGCGCTGCCGCTCACCGTGGCATATAGCTCGGGTCATGCGAGCACAAGAGCGCGACCTCGTCGCCGTGCTCGCGCGCCAGCTCGCTCAGCCGGTCGGCGTTCGCCAGCCGGGCGCGGGCGTCGAACGAGTTGATCCGGTGGTACGTCGTGCGTCCGCGCGTGCGCACGGGCGGCGAAGCGACCTCGTCGTGGTGCAGGTAGGCGTCGCCGCAGTGCAGCAGCCAGCCCTCGCCGGTCCGGATCGCGTAGCCGCTGTGGCCGGCGGTGTGCCCGGGCAGCGGGATCATCGCGATCTCGGCGTCGCCCGTCCCGAGCACGCGCACACGCTGGAAGCCGAACCACGACTCGCCGTCGGCCGCGTGCTCCACCCAGCGCGGGCCGTGCGCCCACTGCGCGGGGCGGTAGCGCAGGCGCGCGTCGGCCGGGCGACGGCGCGCGATCTCCAGCTCGGTGGCGTGGACGTGCACCTCGGCCTGCGGGAAGTCGCCGAGCCCGCCGGCATGGTCGAGGTCCAGGTGCGTGATCAGCACGTGTCGCACGTCCGCCGGATCGTGGCCGAGCGCGCGCACCTGGGCGACCGCGGTGCCCGCCGGGTCGAGACGCGGGTTCAGCAGGTGGCGCGCGGGGCCGAGGCGCTTGGGTGCCGCGACGTCACCGGTGCCGAACCCGGTGTCGAGCAGCACGAGCCCGTCGGCGGCCTCGATCAGCAGGCAGTGGGCGACGAGCGCGCCGCGCGGCTCGTCGACCAGGCCCACGAGGTGCGCCGCACGCGGGCACATCGTTCCGCAGTCGAGGTGGTGGATCGTGTCGTGCGGGGACATGGCGTATCCGTAGCGGGTTTGCGCGCCCGCTGCGGCCCGACAAAGACGCCACGGGCGACAACTCAGCCGGAGTGTCGGCCCCGGCCCGCCGCCCGTGGCGTAGCCAAGATGTCGGCACGGTCAGCGATGTCTTGACATTCGGGCGACCTCGCTCAAGTCCGCGCGTGATTCTGCCGACGGGGGGATCGGACCTGTAGCTCCACTCCTCCTTGCGGCCCGGCGCTGATTCCCCCAGCGTCGGGCCGTTTGCCTAGAAGCTCGAGACCGGGCCCTGGGGCCCGCCGGCGGCGTCCGGGTAGGCGGTGCCGTCGGGTCCGGCGGTGCCCTGCCCGCCCCCGTGCCCCGGGCACGGCCGGCCGGCCGTGAACGAGCTGTCGAGATGGACGATGACCTTCGTGCCGTCGGTCTTCGTCACGGTGACCTCGTACCCCTGGCCGCCGAAGTCCGTCGTGACCGCACCGGCGGTGCCGCCCCCGACGCTCTTGACCGCCGCCGCGCGCGCCTCCGCCGCGGCGTCGCCGGTGACCGCCTTCTCCGCGTTCTCGTGCGCCGCGCTGCCGGGCGCCGGCATGGTGGCGGCGCCGTGGCCCGGCTGCGTCGTCGTGCCCGTCGACGGGTTCGACGAGGTGGCCGCCCCGGCGAGCGCCGATCCGCCGAGCGCGAGCGCGGCGAGCGCCGCAAGGCCTGCGAACACCTTGGTGATGCGAGACATGGTCGTCCCTCCGGT
>DATKLF010000132.1:0-11331 GCA_035542555.1 Solirubrobacteraceae bacterium
CACGACCGGCGTCGTCATCAGGTCGGCCGCGGGCATGCCGGCGAAGACCTCGACGACCTCGGCGTGGAGCGCCTGCGAGCCTGAGGCGCTGACGAGGAACCAGCCGATGACGGCCAGCCACAGCCCGGCCACGTAGCCGGATAGGGCTTCGAGCACCCCGAAGGCGATCAAGGCGATGCCGAAGGCCCGCCCGATCCGTGCGGCGGTCCGCGTGGCGCGCACCGCGTCGCCGCTGCGCCGCCAGAGCAGCGCGCGCAGCACGCGGCCACCGTCGAGCGGGAAGGCCGGCAGCAGGTTGAACCCGAGCAGCAGCGCGTTGACGAGCGCCTCGTAGTAGAGGAGCGCGTGCAGCTCGGGCGCGCTGCGGTGCGAGACCAGCGCCGCGAGCCCTCCGAATAGGGCTGCCAGCACGAGCGTCACCGCCGGCCCGGCGACCGCGTAGGCGAGCTCGTCGGAGGGATTGCGTGCCTCCCCGCGCATGCGCGCGACGCCGCCCAGCAGCCACAGGTCGATGCCCTCGACGTCCACGCCGCGACGGCGCGCGACGATGGCGTGCCCGTACTCGTGCGCGACGACGCTCGCGAAGAGCAGCAGTGCACTCGCGGCGCCCAGCGCCCAGGCCGTGCCGGTGGCGATGCCCGGGACCTGCGACGGGTACCAGCCGACCGCCAGCGACCAGGTGATCAGCCCGAAGATCACGAACCACAGCGGCTGGATCCCGAACGGGATCCCCGCGAACGTCCCGATCCTGATGCTGCGCCCGAACATCGCGGCGGCTACCCGGCGCCCGCGGTGGCGCCCGTGGTGCGTCGGGCGCGCGGCCGTGTGGCGCGGCGGAACGGCTCCAGCGCCGCCGTGGCGGCGTCGTAGCCCTGGCGGATCAGCCGGGGCCAGTGGGAGCGGTCGATGAACAGCTCGTAGAAGCGCACGCCGCGCAGCTCCGACGCCGCGACCGGGTCGATGAGGGTCAGGCGCTCGCCGAGCCGGCGCTGCGCGCGGCGCGCCATCTCCAGGTGGTAGCCCTGCTGGAGCTGGCGGCTGGCCTGCAGGATCCCCATCCGGCTCGTCCCCCAGCCGGTGATGTCCTGCGGCTCGAAGCCCGCCGGGAGCATGAAGTTCAGCCCGAAGACGCGGTCGAACCCGTCGTTCTCGAGCACGGGCTCGGCCGGCCACAGCTCGACGATCCCGCCGTCGACGTACAGGTGGCCATGGACCGGCACGGCCTGGATGAAGACCGGGAGCGCGATCGCGATGCGCACGAGATGGCCGATCGTCACGTCCGGCGTCAGCGTGGTGCCGAAGTACTCGACCCGCCCGAGGTCCATGTTGTAGACGATGCTCTCGAACGGCAGCGGGGTTTCGCCGACCGGCAGCGCGCGCAAGCGCTCGTCGACGAGCTGCTCGACCGCCTCGCCCGCGACGATGCCCGTGAAGCCCGTGAGCGCCGACAGCGCGAAGCGCGGCAGGCGCAGCCACTGGATGTCGAGGTAGTCCTCCGGCCTCCAGCTCAGCGAGAACTCAGCCATCTCGCTGGCGCTCATGCCCGCAGCCCACATCGCGCCCCAGATGGCCCCGCCCGAACAGCCGACGATCAGCGCCGGCTCGATGCCCGCCTCCTCGAAGGCGCGTGCGACGCCGATCGTGGCGACCGCGGCGCCCCCGCCCCCGGTGGCGACGACGGCGACGCGCTTGCCGGCCAGTGCCCGTGCGGGCCGGGCGCGCCACGGCGGGAGGACCGACGCCGCGTCGACCGGCGCGGGGCGGTCGATCAGCGGGAGCGGCAGCAGCGCGCGGCGCGCGCGGCGCAGGAAGCGCGCGTCGGCGGTCGCCGTCGCCAGGTCGAGCAGCTCGTTCACGCGTTCGAACGAGCGCTTGATCTCGTAGAGGTCCAGGCGCGCGTCGAGGTCGAGCGCCATCGCGCCTACGTCCCGAAGGTGGAGATGCGCTCGGTCGCTGCGTCGAGCAGCTGGTGCGCGAGGTCGGAGAACGCGCGCGAGGCCGCGAGCTCCTCGCCGACCTCGGGGACGCTCGGGTCGTCGGGGGCACGGCGCGCGAGGCCGACACCCTCGAACTGCTTGCCGGCGAGGCGCAGCACGACGGACGCGCGCGTCTGCGTCCCGTCCTCGACGAGGCCGACGGTGATCTGGATATCGAAGTTCTCGGGCATGGGCTGGACGCTACGTGCGCGGTGCCGCGCGCGAATCCGCACTCTCTACGGAGCGCCCTACGCGACGAGGTAGGCGACCCCGTCGTCGAGCGTGCGCAGCCGCGGGTAGTCGAGCTCGGGGATCTCACGCCCCGTGCGCTCGCTCACCGATGTGATGTAGCTCAGGAAGTCCATCGAGTCGAGGTCGAGCTGCTCGGTCAGCTCGACGTCGCCCTCGACGTCGGCGCCGGCCGTCTCGGGCGCCACCTCGGCGAGCGCGGCGAGCAGGGTCTCACGTGCTTCGGATTCGGTCACAGCGTCTCTGGCTCCTGGAGTCGTCGGTCGATCGCGGCGAGGAACAGGCCGCCGGTGTGGCCGTCGCCGGCGCGGTGGTCGGCGGCGAGCGTCGCGTGCACGACGGGGTGCGCGCCGAGCATCCCGTCCCGCGCCCACGGGCGCTCGACGATCCGGCCGAAGCCGACGAGCGCGACCTGCGGGGGGTAGATCACGCCGTAGACGGTCTCGACGCCGCGGTCGCCGAGGTTCGTCACGGTGATCGTCGGGTCGGTCATCTCCGAGCCGCGCAGCTGGCCGTGCCGCGCGCGGCGGGTCAGGTCGCGCAGTCCGGCCATCAGCGCGTCGAGGTCGAGCGCGTCGGCGTCGTGGATCGCCGGGGCGACGAGCCCGCCGCCGCGCAGCGCGATCGCGACGCCCAGGTGCACGCCCTCGGCGGGCCGCGCGGCGCCGTCGACGAAGAACCCGTTGAGCGCGGGGTGCTCGCGGCAGGCGAGCGCGACGGCCTTCATCAGCAGCGCCGCGGGCAGCAGCCGCTCGCCCGGCGGGCGCGGCGCGTTGGCGGCGGCCAGCCATTCCATCGCGCGCGTCATGTCGACGTGCTGGCCCAGGTAGTAGTGGGGGATCTCGCGCTTGGAGCGCGCCATGAGGTTCGCGATCGTCTGGCGCATCGCCGCCGCGCGGTCCTCGTCGGCGGTCGACAGGGCGGGCCGCGGGGCGGGCGCTGCCGCCGGTGTGGGTGCGGGCGCCTGCGCCGGTGCGGCCGGCGCCGCCGTCGCGGCGGGCGCTGCGCGCTCGACGTCGGCGAGCGTGATCGCCCCGCCCGGCCCGCTGCCAGGGAGGGCCGCGGGGTCGACGCCCCGCTCGGCGGCGGCGCGCCGCGCGAGCGGCGAGATCCGTACCCGCGCCGCCCCCGCCGCCCGCGCCGGCTCAGGGGAGGAAGTGGCCGGCGCAGCGGCGGGCGGGGGCGGCGGAGCTGGTTGGGCTTGCGAGGCGGGGGGCGCGGAGGCCGGGGCGGGCGGGGGCGGGGCGGGCGCGACGGGGCGGGCCTCCTCGCCGAGCGGTTGCAGGTGCGCGAGCACGGTGCCGACCGGAACCTTTGTGCCCTCCTCGACGAGCAGCTCCTCGATCACCCCCGCCTCGAAGATCTCGATCTCGATCTCGGCCTTGCTCGTGTCGACGACCGCGACGATGTCACCGCGCGCGACCGTGTCGCCCGGCCTGACGCGCCATTCGAGCAGGCGGCCCTCGGTCATGTCCGCCCCGAGCGAGGGCATGCGGAAGTCACCCATCGCGGCCCACCGTGCGCAGCGCCGCTGCGGCGATCGTCTCGGCCTGGGGCGTCGCCGCCTGCTCGAGGTGCGCGGGGTAGGGCGCGGGAACCTCGGCGCCGCACACGCGCTCGACCGGCGCGTCGAGGTCGTAGAACGCCTGCTCGGCGATCCGCGCGCTGACCTCCGCCGCCAGCGATCCGCTGCGCCACGCCTCGTCGACGACGACCGCGCGGTGCGTGTGGCGCACCGAGGCCAGGACCGTCTCCTCGTCGAGCGGGCGCAGCACGCGCAGGTCGAGGACCTCGGCGTCGACCCCTTGGCCGGCGAGCAGCTCGGCGGCCTCGAGCGTGCGGGCCAGCATCCCGCCGTAGGCGATCAGCGTGACGTCCTCGCCCGCGCGCATGACCGCCGCGCGCGCGATGTCGACCGCGGGCGGCGGATCGGGCAGCTCGCCCTCGACGTTGTACAGCGAGCCGTGCTCGAAGATCAGGACCGGGTTGGGGTCGGCGAGCGCGGGGGCGAGCATGCCGCGCGCGTCGGCGATCGTCGCCGGGGCGAGCACCTTGATCCCGGGGATGTGCGCGTACCAGCCCTCGAGGCTGTGCGAGTGCTGGGCGGCGAGCTGGCGGCCGCCGCCGGTGCACATGCGGATCACGAGCGGGATCTCGAACTGCCCGCCGGACATGTGCCGCAGCGTGGCGGCGTTGTTCATGATCTGGTCCAGCGCGAGCAGGCTGAAGTTGACCGTCATGATCTCGACGATCGGCCGCATCCCGTTCAGCGCCGCGCCGATCCCCGCCCCGGTGAAGGCGCTCTCCGACAGCGGCGCGTCGCGGATCCGCTCCGGTCCGAACTCGGCCAGCATCCCCTTGCTGACGCCGAAGCCGCCGCCGTAGCGCCCGACGTCCTCGCCCATGAGGAAGATGCGCTCGTCGGCGTGCATCGCCTCGCGCATCGCCTCGCGCACCGCGTCGCGGTAGGTGAGCGTCGTCGTGGCCGGCGCGCTGCTCATGCCGGGCCCGGGGCGTAGAGGTGACGGGTGAGCGACTCGACCGGCTCGGGCTCGGAGGCCTCGGCGAACGCGATCGCCGTCTCGAGCTCGGCGGCGATGTCGCGCTCGAGGCCCTCGAGCGTCGCGTCGTCGAGCATCCCCTGCTCGCGCAGGCGCGCGGCGAACAGCTCGATGGGGTCGTGGCGCTCCTTCCACTCGGCGACCTCCGCGTGGTCGCGGTACAGGTCCGGGTCGTACATCGAGTGCGCGCGGAAGCGGTAGGTCTGCGCCTCGAGGAACACCGGTCCGCCGTCGCCGCGGATCGCGAGCACCGCGCGCTCCGTCTCGCGCTCGACCGCGACGACGTCCATCCCGTCGACGGTCCACGCGGCGACCTCGTAGCAGGCCGCCTTGAGCGCGAGGTTCGTCTGCGACTCGGTCAGCTCCAGCGCGCTGCCCATCGCGTAGTGGTTGTTCTCGCAGAGGAAGAGCACCGGCAGGTTCCACAGCGCCGCGAGGTTCAGCGACTCGTGGAACTCGCCCTCGGCCATCGCGCCCTCGCCGAAGAAGCACGCGGTCACGCGGTCGCGGCCGAGCATCCTGTCGGCGAGCGCCAGCCCGACGGCGATCGGCAGCCCGCCCGCGACGATCGCGTTGCCGCCGTAGAAGCGCGTGTTGGCGTCGAAGATGTGCATCGAGCCGCCGCGGCCGCCGCTGCAGCCGTCCGAGCGCCCGAACATCTCGGCCATCAGGGCGTTCGCGCCGACGCCGCGCAGCAGCGCGTGCCCGTGCTCGCGGTAGGTCGCGACGATCGCGTCATCGGGGCCGAGCGCGCGCATCGTCCCGGTCGCGACCGCCTCCTCACCGATGTACAGATGCAGGAAGCCGCGGATCTTCGTCGCGCTGTAGAGCTCGGCGCACGCCTCCTCGAAACGGCGGATGCGCAGCATGTCGCGCAGCAGCTCAACGCCGTGCTCGGGGATGGGGCCCGACGGCGGCGGGAAGGGAGGCGGGGAGGCGGCCATCAGCTCGCGGTCTCCAGCGTCGAGAGGTCGCCCTCCGGCAGCCCGAGGTCGCGCGCGCGCAGCAGGCGGCGCATGATCTTGCCGCTGCGCGTCCGCGGCAGCTCGTCGGTCACGTCGATCTGGCGCGGCGCCACGGCGGGGCCCAGGCGCGTGCGCGCGAAGCCGATCAGCTCGCGCTGGAGCTCCGGCGTCCACTGCGCGCCGGGCGCCAGCACGACGCGCGCCTTCACGATCTGGCCGGCGACCTCGTCGGGAACGCCGAACACGCCGGCCTCGGCGACGGCCTCGTGCTCCATCAGTGCGCTCTCGACCTCGAACGGCCCGATCAGGTGCCCCGCGGTCTTGATGACGTCATCGCCGCGCCCGACGAACCAGTACCACCCGTCCGCGTCGCGGCGCACGAGGTCGCCGGTCAGGTACCAGCCCTCGCGGAAGGCGCGCGCATAGAGCTCGGGCCGGTCGAGGTAGCCGCGGAACATGGACGGCCAGCCGGCCCGCAGCGCGAGCTCGCCCTCGACGCCTGGCTCCTCGACGAGCTCGAGGCCCCCACCCTCCAGGCGGTGCACGACCGCCGTGTCGATCCCCGGCAGCGGGCGCCCCATCGAGCCGGGCCGGATCTCGGCGCAGGCGAGGTTGGCGATCATGATCCCGCCGGTCTCCGTCTGCCACCAGTTGTCGTGCGCGGGCCGCCCGTAGACCTGGTCGGTCCAGACGACGACCTCGGGGTTCAGCGGCTCGCCGACGCTCGCGATGAAGCGCAGCGCGCCCAGATCATGGCCGGCCAGCGGCTCGGGGCCGATCCGCTTGAGCATCCGCAGCGCGGTCGGGGCGGTGTACCAGATGGTCACGCGCTCGTCGGCGAGGATGCCGTACCAGCGCTCGGCGTCGAGGTCGGCCTCGTCGACGAGCATCGTCGCCCCGCGGCACAGCGGCGCGATGATGCCGTACGAGGTGCCGGTGACCCAGCCGGGGTCGGCGGTGCACCAGTAGACGTCCTCGGGATGCAGGTCGAGCGCCATGCGCCCGGTCGCGTCGTGCACGACGACCGCCTCGTGGACGTGCTGGACGCCCTTCGGCTCTCCAGTCGTGCCGCTCGTGAAGTGCAGGAGCGCCCAGTCCTGCGCGTCGGTGGGCTCGACCGGCCGGCCCGGGTCCGCGGCGTCGAGCAGCGGGCCCAGGTCGCGCGTGCCGTCCGGCGTCTCCTCGCCGGGCCGGCAGGCGACGAGCACGTGGCGCAGGCCGGGCAGGCGGTCGCGGATCCCCGCGACCTTGCGCTTGTAGAGGGTCGGCGTCGTGACGAGCACGCGCGCGTCGCCAAGCTGCAGGCGCTGGGCGACCGGCTCGGGCCCGAACGCCGAGAACAGCGGGCAGAAGACGGCGCCGCGTTTGAGCGTGCCGAGCGCGGCGACGTACAGCTCGGGGATGCGCCCGGCGAGCGCGAAGACGCGCTCTTCGCGCTGCACGCCGAGCGTGTCGAGCACCGAGGCGAAGCGGCTCGTGAGCTCGGCGAGCTCACCGTAGTCGATGTCGCGGCGCTCGCCGCGCTTCCCGAGCCAGCGCAGCGCCAGGTGCGTGCGGCGCGGCCCGGCGGCGTGGCGGTCGACGGCCTCGTGACAGATGTTCAGCCCGCCCCCGGGAAGGCCGTCGAGCTCCGCGCGCGCCTGCGCCCAGCTGAAGGCGGCGCGCGCCGCCTCGTAGTCAGCGACGTTCGGCGGCACCGGCGGGGCGGCCGGCGGCGCGATCGCTGGGCTGTCCATCCGCGCACCTTCGCGGCCCCCGCCGCCGCGGGCATCCGTGATTGCCCGCAGCACCGCGTGCGGCGTGCCCGTGCGTCCTACGGTTGGCGCCGTCCGGCCCGGCCGGGACGGTTGCGCGATGCGCACCCTCATCATCATCGGCGCCGGCGGGCGCGACTTCCACGACTTCAACGTGCTGCTGCGCGACGACGCCCAGGCGCGAGTGGTCGCGTTCACGGCCGCACAGATCCCCGGCATCGACGACCGCGTCTACCCGGCGGCGCTCGCCGGGCCGCTGTATCCGGACGGGATCCCGGTGCGGCCCGAGGCCGAGCTCGCGGCGCTCATCTCCGAGCACGACGTCGACGAGGTCCTCTTCGCCTACAGCGACCTCTCGCACGAGGAGGTCATGCACCGCGTCTCGATCGCGCTGGCCGCCGGCGCTTCGGTCTCGTTCCCGGGCCGCGCGACGATGCTGCGCTCGGTACGCCCGGTCGTCGCGGTCTGCGCGGTGCGCACCGGCAGCGGCAAGAGCCAGACGAGCCGGCGCGTCGGCCGGCTGCTGCGCGAGGCGGGCCTGCGCGTCGCGCTCGTGCGCCACCCGATGCCCTATCACGACCTGGACGCGATCGCGGTGCAGCGCTTCGCCACGCTCGCGGACGTCGACGCGTCCAACCCGACGATCGAGGAGCGTGAGGAGTACGAGCAGCCCGTGCGCGAAGGCCTCGTCATGTACGCCGGCGTCGACTACGAGGCGATCCTGCGCCGCGCCGAGCAGGAGGCCGACGTGATCGTCTGGGACGGCGGCAACAACGACCTGCCGTTCTACGCGCCCGACCTGCTGATCGTCGTCGCCGACCCGCTGCGCGCCGGCGACGAGGCCCGCTACCACCCCGGCGAGGCGAACCTGCGCGCTGCCGACGTCGTCCTCATCAACAAGGTCGACAGCGCGAGCGCCGAGCAGCTCGCCGCGCTCGAGGCGAGCATCGCGCGCCTGAACCCCTCCGCGCCGGTGCTGCACGCGGCCTCGCCGGTGACGCTGGGCCCGGGCCCGGACCTGGCAGGGGCGCGCGTGCTGGTCGTCGAGGACGGGCCGACGATCACGCACGGCGGGATGCCCTTCGGCGCGGGCACCGTCGCGGCGCGCGCCGCGGGCGCCGGCGAACTCGTCGACCCGCGCCCGTACGCCGCGGGCTCGCTGCGCGAAACCTTCGCGCGCTTCCCGCACATCGGGGCGGCGCTCCCGGCGATGGGCTACTCGGCCGAGCAGCTCGCCGACCTGCAGGCGACGATCGAGGCCACCCCGTGCGACGTCGTCGTCGCGGGCACGCCGATCGACCTCGGCCACCTCGTGCACACGCGCCACCCGATCCGCGAGACCGCCTACGAGCTGGAGGAGCGCGGCACCCCGGACCTCGCGCAGGTGCTGGCGCCGGTGATCGAGCGGGCGCGGGCGGCGGGCGGTTCCTGAGGGGCCCGGGGGTCCGCGGGGCGGGTCCGCGCCGCAGGTCCGCGCCGCAGGTGGCAGGCCCGCGCGGGAGGTGGCAGACCCGCGCGGCAGGCC
Organism: Solirubrobacteraceae bacterium; assembly: GCA_035542555.1. Classification (GTDB taxonomy): domain Bacteria; phylum Actinomycetota; class Thermoleophilia; order Solirubrobacterales; family Solirubrobacteraceae; genus F1-60-MAGs163. The sequence goes on from DATKLF010000132.1 coordinate 9,031, forward strand.
GGTGGGCCCGCGCGGGAGGTGGCAGACCCGCGCGGCAGGCCGGTGGGCCGGGTTTCGGACGCTCTGCGTCCACGATCCGGCCCACCCGGTCCGCCGGGACGCTGGGGTCTGGTGGTGGGCCGGCTTTCGGACGCCAAGCGTCCGCGATCCGGCCCACCGGGTGCACCGAGCCGGGCGGTGCCCTGTCGCCCATCGGGCCCTCCATGGGCGCCGGGGACGACCGGCGCGGGCGCTGGGCTGGGTTGCGGACGCCGAGCGTCCACGTTCCGGCCCGCCGGGTCCGCCGAACGGAACGGCGTCCTTCGTCGCCAATCCGGCCCTCATACGAGCCGGGGAAGGAGGGTGGGCCGCTGGGCCGGCTTTCGGACGGCATGCGTCCACGTTCCGGCCCACCGGATCGGCCGTGGCGCCGAGGTTCGGTGGTGGGCTGGGTTGCGGACGGCATGCGTCCACGTTCCGGCCCACCGGGTCGGCCGTGGCGCCGGGGTCCGGTGCTGGGCCGGCTTTCGGACGCCGAGCGTCCACGATCCGGCCCACCGAATGCGCGGGGCGTCCGCCGCGTTCCCCTTCGGTGCCCTCGGCGGCTCCCCCGGCGCCCGCGGCAGGACCGCGGATCCCGGCCCGCCTCAGCCCGTCGCCTACCCCGCCTTCGCCGACCGCTTGCGCCGCCGCGTCGCGGCTCGGGCTCCCGTCCCGCGCAGTTCCGCGAACGAGCGCTCGATGCCCTCGGCCAGCACGCCCACGTCCGGCGCCGTCAGGCGGTCGGCGTTCAGGCCGAAGACCATCTGCCCGGCGTAGGTGACGACGGCGATGCCGATCGAATGGCCGGCGAACAGCGGCACGAGCGGCAGGATCTCGACGAGCGGGGCGCCGGAGGCGTAGAGCTGCTCCTGGGGCCCGGGCACGTTCGTGATCGTGAGGTTGAACATCCTCGTCCCGCCGAACATCGAGCGCGCCAGCAGCTCGCCCGCGAGCGGCGGGCCCATGTCGGCGAGGTCGATGATCGTCTTGCCGCCCGCACGCTGCGAGCCGTGTTTGAGCTCCTTGGCGCGCTCGACGACGCGCCGGTGGCGCGCGGCGCCGTCGGCCTCGCCGACGGGCAGCTCGACGAACAGCGACGTCAGCTCGTTGCCCAGCGCGTGCTCGCGGTCCTCGCTGCGGATGTTCACCGGGACCTGCGCGCGCAGCACCCCCTCCGGCCGCTCGCCGCGCGCCTCCAGCAGGTGGCGCAGCCCGCCGGCGCAGACGGCGAGCACGAGGTCGTTGAGGGTGCCGCCACGCTGCTCCTTGACCGCGCGCATCTCGTCGAGGTCGAAGCGGACGGCGGCGAAGTGGCGCGTGCCGCTCATGGGCCCGTTGATGCTCGACTTCGGCGCGGCCAGCACCTCCTGGCGCACGACGAGCTCCACGGCCGCGCGCACCTTCTCGAGCGACGCGCGCGGGTGCACCGCGGCGCCGACGCCGGCGCGCGCCCCGCGTGCGACCAGGCCGGGTGACAGCCAGAAGCGCCCGTCGCCGGCCTCGCTGTCGCGGGCGGGCAGCGGCGTCGGGGGCGGCAGCTCGGCGTCCGGCGTGGCGTCAAGCAGCAGGTGCCCGATGTCCAGCGAGCCGACGCCGTCGACGAGGCAGTGATGGGTCTTCGTCGCCAGCGCCCAGCGCCCGTCCTGCAAGCCGTCGAGGAGCGTGATCTCCCACAGCGGGCGCCGGCGGTCCAGCCGGTGCGACCAGAAGTCGCCGAGCCACTCGAGCAGCTCGGCCTCGCCGCCCGGCGCGGGCAGCGTCGCGTGGTGCACGTGCGCGTCGAGGTCGAACGCCGGCGCGGGCTCCCAGGTCAGCCAGGTGAGCGGCCCGGCGTGCGTGGCTGAGAGCTGCTGGGCGAAGCGCGGCAGGATCCCCATGCGCTCGCGCATCTGCTCGCGGAACTCGCCGATGTCCGGTGTGCCCCCATCAGGCAACGGGTCGAAGATCAGTCCCGCGCCGATGTGCATGTGCGCCGACTCGTCGACCTGCTCGAGCTCGAGGAACATCGTGTCCAGCATGCTGAGCTGCTCGCTCATGACCGTCGCCTCCCTCTGCGCGTGACCCGCGGCGAACGCTACGCCGTACGAGACGGCGCGGCATCCGGGCTCGCGACGTCGCGCGTCCGTACTTTCCCCCGACGCGCGCGACGGTGAGCCCCGTGGCGCCGCCTCCGGCGCAGGTGCGAGGCTCCCCGGCGTGGAGGACGGCCTGCTCATCGCGATCGGCCTGGCGCTCGCGTTCGCGCTGACGAACGGCTTCCACGACGCGGCGAACGCGATC
>DATKLF010000133.1:0-25894 GCA_035542555.1 Solirubrobacteraceae bacterium
ATGAAGCGCTCCGACGAGGGCGCCGTCGTGGAGAAGGCCCACCGCCGGCCGCGCTTCGTCGAGGACTGCGTGCGCGAGATGATCAGCGGCGTCGTCGAGCGCTACGGCCACCTCGCGGACGGGACGTTCGTCTCGGCGCGCCAGGAGAACCTCGAGACGATCCACCAGCACAACGTCGTCGCCGAGCGCTTCGGCCTGCTGGGCGAGCTGCGCAGCGAGCTGCACGACGGCGAGCACCTGCGCCGCCACACGACGATGCGCGAGTGGCTCGACGCCGCCGGCCGCTAGCCCCCACACGCTGAGCGTCCCTCGCTGCCGCCTATGGAGGGCCGCCAGGGACGTTCGCGGCGCGGGCCCGCGCTACCTGGACGCGTTTGCGCAGCGCACGAGCCGGCCGGTCACCGGGTCCTCGACCGCGACGAGCGGGTAGGCGCTGGGCTGCTCGTAGACGCGCCGCCCGACGTCACCGCCGAGCGACGGCGCCGACGGATTCGACAGGGCGAGGATCGCGTACGAGCGGTCCGGCGGCTGGAGCAGCACGCCGTCGGTGCGCCCGAAGTCCCAGCGGCGCACCGGGCGCAGCGCGCCCTGGGCCACGTCGGCGCGCGCGACGCCGAGCGCGGCGCTGTTGTGCGCGACGGTGAGCCCCGCCTTCGTCACGCACGCGCTGATGTCGTTCGGGACCGGGTCGCGATTGTGCACCACGACGTAGACCGCCGTCCCGACGGCGGCGACACCGACGAGCAGCGCGAGCGCGAGCGCCCACTTCACCGAGCGCCGCTCCCGCGTGCCTGCGCGCGGCGGGCCTCGGCCTCGCGCAGGAGCCGGCGCATCCCGAAGAAGTAGTCGATCCCGCTCACGATCGTGACGGCGACCATCAGGTAGACGAGCGCCGTCACCCACGCGGGCGACGGGTTGATGAGGATCAGCAGGAAGATCGTGACCACCTGCACCGCCGTCTTGACCTTGCCCCAGCGGTTGGCGGGGATGACGACGCCCTCCCCCTTCGCGGCCAGCCGCGCGACGGTGACGGCGAACTCGCGCGCGATGATCACCATCGCGACCCACGCCTCCAGGCGCCCGAGCGACACGAGCGAGAGCAGCGCGGCGATGATCAGCAGCTTGTCGGCCACCGGGTCCATGAGCTTCCCGAAGGTCGTGACCGCGTCGCGCGAGCGCGCGAGGTAGCCGTCGATCGCGTCGGTGAACGAGGCGACCGCGAACACCACGGCGGCCAGCACGTCGCTCGCCTGCCCGCCGGTCCCGAGCAGGGCGACGACGAGCACGGGGACCAGCAGGATCCGCAGGACGGTGAGAGCGTTGGGGAGGTTCAGCGTGAACACGGGCCCGGCAAGTATCGCGATCGCGCCCCCGGCAGGCGGACGTCAGCCGTCGAGCGTGGCCTCGACGCGCGGCACCGCCGCGCTGCGCGTCACGCCGACGCTCGCGGCCACGACGAGCGCGATGGCGACCAGTTCGCGCGCGCCGAGCGACTGCCCGAGCACGATGAAGCCCGCCAGCGCGGCCACCGCCGGCTCGAGCGACATCAGCACGCCGAAGACGCGCGCGGGCATGCGCCGCAGCGCCTCGGTCTCCAGCGAGTAGGGGATCACCGAGCTCAGCAACGCGACGGCGAAGCCGCTGAGCAGCAGCCAGGGGCGCAGCAGCGCCCCGCCCGCCTGCGCGATCCCGGGCACGAGCGGGATGAGCGCCGCGACGACCATCGCCATCGCCAGGCCCTCGCCGCGATCGAAGAGCCGCCCCGCGCGCTCGGCGAGCATGATGTAGGCCGCCCAGCACGCGGCGGCGCCGAGGGCGAACGCCAGGCCGAGCCCGTCGATGCCGCCGGCCGACCCGGGCGAGGCGAGCAGCACGACCCCGCAGACCGCGAGCACGATCCACAGGTGGTCGAGCCGCCGGCGTGAGAGCGCCGTCGCCAGGCCGATCGGGCCCAGGAACTCCACGGTGACGGCGACGCCGAGCGGGATGCGGTCCAACGCCTCGTAGAAGAGGAGGTTCATCGCGCCGAGCGCCAGACCGAACGCGGCGACGAGGCGCAGCGCGGCGCGGCTGTGCGCTCGCGGATGCGGGCGCCACACCGCGACGAGCACCAGCGCCGCGAAGCCCAGCCGCAGCGCCGAGGTGCCGGCCGGCCCGAGCCGATCGAAGAGCGTCGCCGCCAGCGCCGCCCCGAACTGGATCGAGGTCACGCCGAGCAGGACGAGCGCGACCGGCGGCAGCGGGTCGAGCGCCGGGATGCCGCGGCCGGCGGGCGCGTCGGGCTGGTGGGCGGGGGCCACGCGCACCATCCCACCACGAACGCCCGATCGGATGCTCACCTGCCGCGCTACGGTGCGGACATGCAGCAGCGCACGCTCGGCTCACGCGGCCCCACGGTTTCGGCGATCGGTCTTGGATGCATGGGCATGAGCGCCTTCTACGGCACGACGGACGAGGACGAGGCGATCGCGACGATCCAGCGCGCGCTGGAGCTCGGCTGCACGTTGCTGGACACCGCCGAGATGTACGGGCCGCACACGAACGAGGAGCTCGTCGGCCGCGCGCTCGCCGGGCGCCGCGAGGAGGCGGTGCTCGCGACGAAGTTCGGCATCCGCTGGGCCCCGACGCCCGAGGACCCGACGCGCCGCCTGGTCGACGGCAGCCCGCAGAACGTGCGCCGCTCGATCGAGGGCTCGCTGCAGCGCCTCGGCACCGACCACGTCGACCTCTACTACCAGCACCGCGTCGACCCGGCGACACCGATCGAGGAGACCGTCGGCGCGCTGGCCGAGCTCGTCGCCGAGGGCAAGGTGCGCCACCTGGGCCTGAGCGAGGCCTCCGCCGACACGATCCGCCGCGCGCACGCGGTGCACCCGATCGCGGCCGTGCAGACCGAGTACTCGCTGTGGTCGCGCGATGTCGAGGACGAGGTGCTCCCGACGCTGCGCGAGCTGGGGATCGGGCTCGTCGCCTACTCGCCGCTCGGGCGCGGCTTCCTCAGCGGCCGCTTCAGCTCACCCGACGAGCTGGACGAGGGCGACTTCCGCCGCTACCAGCCGCGCTTCGCCCCCGAGAACCTGGAGGCGAACCGGCGCCTGGCGGCGAAGGTCGCCGAGCTCGCCGCCGAGAAGGGCTGCACCAGCGGGCAGCTCGCCCTCGCATGGGTGCTCGCCCAGGGCGAGGACATCGTGCCGATCCCGGGCACCAAGCGCCGCACCTACCTGGAGGAGAACCTGGCGGCCGCGCAGGTCGAGCTGACGCCCGCCGACCTGCGGCGCATCGACGCCGAGCTGCCGTCGGCGGCCGGCGATCGCTACGACCGCACCGGCATGGCAACGCTCAATCGCTGAGCACCGGCGCGCGTTCGCTAGGGTCAGAGACGTGCCGCTGATCCCCACCGTCGTCGAGCAGACCGCGCGCGGCGAGCGCGAGTACGACATCTACTCGCGCCTGCTGAGCGAGCGCATCATCTTCCTCGGCCAGCAGGTCGACGACATGATCGCGAACCTGATCGTCGCCCAGCTCCTGCACCTGGAGTCCCAGGACCCCGAGAAGGACATCGCGATCTACATCAACTCGCCCGGCGGCTCGATCTACGCGGGCATGGCGATCTACGACACGATGCAGTTCATCCGCCCGGACGTCGCGACGATCTGCTGCGGGATCGCGATGTCGATGGGATCGCTGCTGCTGACGGCCGGCGCGCCCGGCAAGCGCATGGCGCTGCCCAACAGCCGCATCCTCATCCACCAGCCCTCCGCGGGGTTCGAGGGCCAGTCGACCGACATCGAGATCCACGCGCGCGAGATCCTCAAGACCCGCGACACGATCGACCGCCTCTACGCCCACCACACCGGCAAGACGGTCGAGCAGGCGCACGAGGACATGCTGCGCGACCGCTTCTTCACCGCCGAGCAGGCCGTCGAGTACGGCCTCATCGACCGGGTGCTCGAGCCGCACTGACGCGCTACAGGTCGTAGAGCGCGGTGTACTTCTCGCGCAGGTAGTCCAGCAGCGGGTCGGGGTCGAGCGCGCTGCCGGTCGCGCGCTCGATCAGCTCCGACGGGTCCAGCCGGCGCCCGTGGACGTGCACGTTGCGCCGCAGCCAGTCGCGCAGCGGCGCGCAGTCGCCGGCGGCCAGGGCGGCGTCGAGACCCGGGAGCTGCGCGCGCGCCGCGGCCCACAGCTGGCCCGCGATGATGTTGCCCAACGCGTACGTCGGGAAGTACCCGAGCTCGCCGCAGCTCCAGTGGATGTCCTGCAGGCAGCCGCGCCGGTCGTCGGGCACCTCGATCCCGAGCATGTCGCGCATGCGCTCGTTCCAGGCCGCCGGGACGTCGGCGACCGCGAGCGTGCCCTCGATCAGGGCCACCTCCAGCTCGAAGCGCAGGATCACGTGCAGCGCGTAGGTCGCCTCGTCGGCCTCGACGCGGATCAGCGACGGGTGCACGATGTTGATCGAGCGGTGGAAGTCCCCAAGCTCGACGCCCGCCAGCGACCGGCCGAACCGCTCCCGCGCGCGGGGGTACCAGTGCTCCCAGAACGCCAGCGAGCGGCCCACCTGGTTCTCCCAGGTGCGGCTCTGCGACTCGTGCACGCCGAACGACACGCCCGTCCCAAGCGTCGTGCGGTCCAGCGCCGGGTCGATCCCCGCCTCGTACAGGCCGTGCCCGACCTCGTGCAAGACGGCGAAGATGCCGCTGAAGTCGCTCTCATCCCAGCGCGCGGTGACGCGCACGTCGGTGCGCGCGACCGCCTGGGCGAACGGGTGCACCGCGTCGTCGATCCGCCACGCGTCGTCCTCGAAGCCCATGGCGCGCGCCATCTCGAGCGCGAGCGCGCGCTGGCCGTCGATCGCGAACGGGCCGGCGAGCGGCGGAGGCTCGGGACGCTCGCCGATCGCCTCGACGAGCGGCACGAGCCCGGCCCGCAGGCGCGCGAACACGTCCCGCAGGCTGGCGGTCGTCGCACCCGGCTCGTACGCGTCGAGCAGCGCGTCGTAGGGATGGGCGGCCTCGGGAAAGCAGGCGGCGACCTCGCGGCGCAGCTCGACCTGGCGCTCGAGGTGCGGGCGGAACAGCGCGAAGTCGGACTCCTCGCGTGCCCGGGTCCAGGCCGGGAGCGCCTCGGCGGTCGCGTGCGCGATTGCGACCACGAGCTCGGACGGGATGCGCGTGGCGCGGTCGCGGTCGCGTCGGGCGATGCGCGCGATCGGGGCGTCGTCGGGCTCGGCGCCCGGTCCCTGCGCCTCGACGGTCGCCGCCTCGATGAGCTCGCCCAGCACGGGGTCGACGGCGCGCGCGTGTGCGAGGCGCTCGAGCGTCGCGGTGAGCTCGCCGCGTGGCGCGGCGCCGCGCTCGGGCATCATCGTCTCCCGGTCCCATCCGAGCAGCGCCGTGACGGCTCCGAGGTCGGCCAGCTCGGCCAGGTGCTCGCGCAGCGCGATCGCCGCCGGCCGGTCGCCGTTGTCACTGGATGGCATGCTCGATCTCCCCCAGCATGTCGATCGCGATCCGCACGACGTCCCCCGGCGCCAGGAAGGCCGGCGGGTCCAGGGCCATCCCGACGCCGCTCGGTGTCCCGGTGAGGATGAGGTCGCCGGGCTCCAGCGTGATCGTCTCGGCGATGAACGCGACGAGCTCCGGGATGGTGAAGACGAGGTCCGACGTCGACGCCTCCTGGCGCAGCTCGCCGTTGACCCAGGTGCGCAGCATCAGGCTCTCCGGATCGGGGACCTCGTCGGCGGTGGTGACCCACGGCCCGAACGGGCAGAACGTGTCGGCGCCCTTGGCACGGGTCCACTGCGGCTCGCGGCGCTGCAGGTCGCGCGCGCTGACGTCGTCGGCGACCGCGTAGCCGGCGACGGCGCCGCCGGGGCCGAGCACGACGGCGAGCTCGCCCTCGTAGTCGAGGCGGCGCACGACCGCGGGCGTCACGACCGGGCCGCCGGGCGGAGCGACCGACGAGGGCGCCTTCATGAAGACGATCGGCGCCTGCGGGGGCTCACGGCCCGTCTCGGCCGCGTGCGAGCGGTAGTTCAGGCCGATGCCGAAGATCGCGCGCGGGACGTGCGGGGCGAGCAGCGTGACCGCGCCCAGCGCGAACGCCTCGCCGCTCGCCGGGGTGCGGTCGCCGGAGGTCAGGCGGTCGAGCACGGTGCCCTCGGCGAAGCTCACGATGCGCTCGCCGTCGACCTGGCCGGCGCGGGCGTCGCCGCCGCCGGGCGGGATGAACGTCGCGAGCTTCACGGTGCGCGGACCCTATACGCGCGGTGTGTCGGAGCGTGCGAGCACGGCGAGGGCCGCGCGCACGCATGCGTCGCGCTCGCGCGCCGCGTCGTGGGTCCAGTGCCAGCCGACCGCGGCGTCGATCGCGAACGTCGGCCGGCGGTGGCTCTGGACGCGCTCGACATCGATCGCGACGCCGACCACGCCGTCGAGTCCCTCGAGCGGGTCCGCCACGACGCGCGCGACGCCGTGCGCCGTGCACGCGACGTCACCGCCGGCGAGGATCGTCAGCGCCACGCGCTCGCGCTCGCGCAGGCGCGACAGCGACCCGCGCTCGGCGCCGAGCGCCAGCAGAACCCGGTCCGCGCCGGCCCGTACCGCGGTCGAGATCGGGATCGCGTAGGGCTCGGGCCCGGCCGTCGCGAGGATCGTGACGGTGCCGGGGGGCCAGTCGGGCAGGGGCTCTTCGGCCATCGCCGCAGCGTAGATGCTGCCGCGGGCCGGAGCGGCCGGGCCGGCCGCGCGCCCGGTCCTGCGACGATGTGCGCCAGATGTCAGCGCTCCTTCAGCTCGCGGCCGCCGGCGGCGGCTCCTCCGGCTTCGGTGGCGGCGGGGGCGGCGGCGGGGGCTTCTCCGGCGGCGGGGGAGGCGGAGGCGTCTACATCGGCGGCGGCAGCGGCGGGGGGATCCTGCTGCTCATCCTCGTGATCGCGGTCGTCGGGTTTTTCCTGTTCACGACGGTCGCCACCTGGCTGATGGTGCGCCGGATGCGCGCGCGCCTCGACGAGCGCGACCGCCGCGTGCGCACGGCGGCGGCCGAGGCGGCCGAGGACGACTCCGCCTTCGCGGCCGATCGCGTGACGCAGGACGCCGCGGTGATGTTCCACGCCATCCAGGGCGCGTGGGACGCGCGCGACGAGCGCACGCTGGCGACGATGGTCGGCGACGACCTGCTCGCCGAGTGGCGCCTGCGACTCGCGGACTTCGCGCGCAAGGGCTGGCACAACCGGGTGCGCGTCATCAGCGGGCCGCAGGTGAAGTACGTCGGCCTGGTCAACCGCGAGGACGACGCCGACGACCGGGTCGTGCTGCATGTGGCCGCGCAGCTCGAGGACTACGTCGAGCTCCCCGGCGGCGCGCGCATGGCGCACACCGGCCAGAGCTCGACGGTCACGACGCTCAGCGAGTACTGGACGCTGGGCAAGCGTGACGGGCGCTGGATCCTGATCTCGATCGAGCAGGACCGCGAGGGTCTGCACAACCTCGACGCCCCGATCGTCGCCTCGCCGTGGGGCGACGAGCAGCGCCTGCGCGACGCCGCGCTCGTCGAGGGGGCCGTGGCCGACGCGAACGGCGGCGGATCGCGCTTCGCGACCGCCGAGCTCGTCGACGTCGACCTCGCCGCCGACGCCCGCGCGCAGGCGCTCGACCTCTCGCTCGTCGACGGGCGCTTCGCGCCGGACGTGCTGGCAGCCGCCGCGCGCCGCGCCGCCGACGGCTGGGCGGAGGCGGTCGACGGCGCGGACGGGCCGCTCGAGGCCGTCGCGACACCCGCGGCCGTCGACGCGCTGCTCTACGGCGGGGACGCCAGCCACCGAACCCGCCTGGTCGTGCGCGGCCCCCGGGTCGAGCAGGTCCAGATCGACGCGCTCCTCCCGACGCCCGCGCCCGCGCGCATGACGCTTGCGGTGCACGTGCGCGGGCGGCGCTACGTCGAGGACCGCGACACCGCGGCCGTGCTGTCCGGCTCGAAGGACCGCGAGACGAGCTTCACCGAGCGCTGGACGATGGCGCTCGACGGCACCGACGACACGCCCTGGCGCCTCGTCGGGGTGGCCTGAGGGGGCCGGCTCCGCGCGGACCGCCCGCCCTGGCCCGGCGCTCGGCAAGCTGCGTTGGGGGGGATCCCGCGGCCGGGCGTCCAGGCTCGCCTGGGGGCGGGCAGGACGGCGGAGGCGACCAGCGCCCAAGCAAAGTCGAGGGCACCGAGGACGGCGGGCGGACCGGCGCCCACGTTTGGGCCGGTCGCCCGTACGCGGGCGCCGCCGCGCCGCTGGGCCGGATTGGGGACGCACGACGTCGGCTTTCCGGCCCACCGGCCGTGCCAGCCGCGCCTCCAGCCCCGCTGGGCTGGATTGCGGACGCACCATGGCCGCTTTCCGGCCCACCGGTTGTCTCGGCCACCACCACGCATCAGCCCACCACGCATCACATCCGCTCCCCCATGCCCGCGCCGCTCGCCCCGGCGACCGCCCGCCCCGCCTCGCTCCGCCCCCACCGGCCCGGCGCCTGTCGATCCGGACAACGAGGCCCGCGAACCTGCGACGCCGCGGCGCAGACGGGTGTCGCCCTCCTGCACTACGCTGGCCAAACCGTTGGACATCGCGTCCGGCGGATGACACGAGATGGAGAGCTCCCGGGAGGACGGGCAGGTGCAGGCCGGCGCAGCGACGGCGCCGACGTCCGCGACCCCGGACATCCGGCTGGTCGAGCTCGTCAAGCGCTTCGGCGCCTTCACGGCCGTCGATCACATCTCGCTCGACGTGGCCGCCGGCGAGTTCTTCACGATGCTCGGCCCGTCGGGCTCGGGCAAGACCACGACACTGCGGCTGATCGCCGGGTTCGAGGTTCCAGACGGGGGCCGGGTCGAGCTCGGCGGTGAGGACGTCGCGCGCCGGCCGCCGTTCGAGCGGGACGTGAACACGGTCTTCCAGGACTACGCCCTGTTCCCGCACATGAGCGTCCTGGAGAACGTCGCCTACGGGCTGAAGATCCGCAAGGTCGGCCGGCGCGAGCGTCGCGAGCGGGCGCAGCAGGCGCTCGAGATGGTGCGCCTGCCCGACGTCGGCGGGCGCCGCCCCGCGCAGCTCTCGGGCGGCCAGCGCCAGCGGGTCGCGCTGGCGCGCGCGATCGTCGGCCGCCCGCGCGTCCTGCTGCTCGACGAGCCGCTCGGCGCGCTCGACCTCAAGCTGCGCGAGAGCATGCAGATCGAGCTCAAGCGCATCCAGCAGGAGGTCGGCATCACGTTCGTCTATGTCACGCACGATCAGGACGAGGCGCTGTCGATGAGTGACCGCCTCGCGGTCTTCAGCGAGGGCCGCATCGAGCAGATCGGCACGCCCGCGGAGGTCTACGAGCACCCGGTGAACGAGTTCGTGGCCGGGTTCGTCGGCGTCTCGAACGTCATCGAGCGCGGCGGCCGGCGGTTCACGATCCGCCCCGAGAAGGTCCGGATCCTCGAGGACGGCGACAGCGCCGACGGGCTGCACGTCGAGTCGGGCACGGTGCTCGACGCCAGCTACGTCGGCCAGTCCACCCGCTACGCGGTCAGGCTCGCGCAGGGCGGCCAGATCGTCGTCACCCGCCAGAACCTCGAAACCTCGCACGAGGAGGCGCGCCTGATTGCCGGGCGCGAGATTCGCGTCGGCTGGCGCGAGAGCCAGGCGTACGTCATCGACCAAGCACCAGAGCACCCTGAGGAGGAGACATGAAGCGCATCAGCGTCTTCGCGGTCATCGCCGTGATCGCGTCGCTCGGCATCGCCGCGTGCGGTTCGAGCAGTAGCAGCAGCACATCGGGCAACGCCGAGTTCAAGGTGCCGAACGTCCCGATCGCCAACAAGATCGGACAGGGAGAGGGCCAGCTGAACATCGTCAACTGGGTCGGCTACGCGGAGGACGGCTCGACCGACAAGAACGTCAACTGGGTGACGCCGTTCGAGCAGCAGACGGGCTGCAAGGTCAACTCGAAGGTCGCCTCGACCTCCGACGAGATGGTCACGCTGATGCGCACCGGCAACTACGACGGCGTCTCGGCGTCGGGCAACGCCTCCGTTCGCCTGATCGCCGGCGGTGACGTGCGCCCGATCGACACGAAGATCCTCACCAACTGGCCGGACATCGACCCGCTCGTCAAGTACCAGCCCTACAACTCGGTCAACGGCGTCATGTACGGCGCCCCGCACGGCTACGGCGCGAACATGCTCGCCTACAACACGAAGGCGATCACACCGGCGCCCACGAGCTGGAGCGTCATCTACGACCCGGCCAACAAGGGCAAGATCACGATCTACGACGACCCGATCACGATCGCCGACGCGGCGCTCTACCTGGCCTCCACGCAGCCGAGCCTCGGGATCAAGAACCCCTATGAGCTCGACCAGAAGCAGTTCGACGCCGCCGTCGCGCTGCTCAAGAAGCAGCGCCCGCTGATCGGCCAGTTCTGGGCCGACGTGACCAAGCAGCAGCAGGGCTTCGCCCAGGGCGACCTCAACGTCGGGTCGATCTGGCAGTACACGGCGAACCTGCTCACCGCCGACAAGCAGCCGATCGCCACGACGCTCCCGAAGGAGGGCGCGACCGGGTGGTCGGACACCTGGATGCTCTCCACGAAGGCCGCGCACCCGAACTGCATGCTCAAGTGGATGAACTACATCACCACGCCGAAGGTGCAGGCACAGGTGGCGGAGTGGTTCGGGGAGGCGCCGGCGAACGAGAAGGCCTGCCAGTACACGCAGGACAAGAACTTCTGCGAGACGTACCACTCGGGCGACAAGGCGTACTTCGACAAGGTGAAGTTCTGGGCGACGCCGACGAAGAACTGCCGCGACGGGCGCGGCAACGTCTGCGTGGACTACTCGAAGTGGGTCCAGGCCTGGACGGACATCAAGGGCTAGGGACGGCCGGCACGCACTGACGACGAGGTCGCACGGTGTCGGTCGCCCCGGCGACAGCGCCTGAGAAGGGCCCGGCGGGCAGGCATCCGCTCGCCGGGCTCTTCTGGCGTGTGAAGGGCCTGCGCGCCGGGTCGCTCCTCCTGCTGCCGCTCGGGTGGCTCGCGGTCGTCTACCTCGGGTCGCTCGTCGTGCTGCTCGTCGCCTCGTTCTGGTCGCTGAACGACTTCACCGGCCTGGTCGAGAAGACCTTCAGCCTCGACAACTACCAGACGATCTTCACCGAGCCCGTCTACCGGCGGATCGTGCTGCGCACGGTGTCGCTGGCGGCGCTCGTGACGCTCACGGACATCGTGCTGGCCTTCCCGATCGCTTTCTACATGGCGCGCGTGGTCGGCCGGCGGACGAAGGGCCTGCTCGTCGTGGCGGTGCTCATGCCGCTGTGGGCGAGCTACCTCGTGAAGGTCTACTCGTGGCGCACGATGCTCTCGACGGACGGGGTCATCAACTGGTTCCTGGACCCGCTGGGGATCCACGTGCCGACCTCGGGGTACATCCGCGTGTGGATCGTGATGGCCTACCTGTGGCTGCCGTACATGATCCTGCCGGTCTACGCCGGGCTCGAGCGCATCCCCGACTCGCTGCTGGACGCCTCCGGCGATCTCGGCGCGCGGCCGTGGCGCACGTTCCGCGCGGTGGTGCTGCCGCTCGCGCTGCCGGCGATCGCCGCCGGGTCGATCTTCACCTTCTCGCTGACGCTCGGCGACTACATCACGCCCGAGCTCGTCAGCAACACGCAGTTCATCGGCAACGTCGTCTACGCGAACGTCGGCGTGGCGAACAACCTGCCGCTCGCCGCGGCGCTGGCGACGATCCCGATCGTGATCATGCTCCTCTACCTGCTGATCGTGCGGCGCCTCGGCGCCTTCGAGGCGCTCTGATGCCGATCTCGGGCCCTACGCGCTGGCTGTTGCGGCTGGGATCGCTGCTGACGCTGGCGTTCCTGTACTTCCCGCTGGTCGTCATCGCGATCTACGCGTTCAACACGACGCGCGTGCAGACCTGGCCGCCGTCCGGCCTCTCGCTGCACTGGTTCGACGACGCGTTCAACAACAGCGGCGCGCGCGACGCGCTGTGGACGAGCGTGCGGGTCGCGCTCGGGGCGACGGCGATCGCGCTCGTGCTCGGCTCGCTGGCCGCATACGCGCTCGCGCGCCACGACTTCTTCGGCAAGGAGTCGGTGGCGTTCCTGCTCGTGCTGCCGATCGCGCTGCCGGGGATCGTCACCGGCATGGCGCTGAACGCGACGTTTACGCAGATCCTGCATGTGAGCCTGGCGGTCTGGACGATCGTCGTCGCGCACGTGACGTTCTGCATCGTCGTGATCTTCAACAACGTCGTCGCGCGGCTGCGACGAACCCCCGCATCGCTCGAGGAGGCCGGCGCCGACCTGGGCGCGGTGCCGCGGCGCACGTTCGCGGACATCACGTTCCCGCAGATGCGCTCGGCGCTGATTGCGGGCGCGCTGCTCGCCTTCGCGCTGAGCTTCGACGAGGTCATCGTCACGACCTTCACCGCCGGGAGCACCGAGACGCTGCCGATCTGGATCCTCTCGAACCTCCAGCGGCCCAACCAGCTTCCGGTCGTCAATGTCGTCGCGGTGCTCGTGATCGTGCTCTCGATCATCCCGGTGTACATCGCCCAGCGGCTCTCGGCCGACCCGGTGACGGCGGCAGGCACGGTCACCGACGTCCCGGCGGTGCCGGGCGACTGACGCCCAGCCCCCCGCGCAGCCGGGCCTGCGCGGCGGCCGCGCGGCGGCCCCACACCGGCCCCGCACCGGCCCCGCACCGGGCGAACGTCCCGCGTTGCCGCCCCTGGGGCTCAGTCCGGGACGTTCGTCGGTAGATTCGGCCGATGCGCGACGGACTGGCGCTCTGGTGATCGGGCTCGAGCTCGTCGGCCTGCTCCTGCTCGTCGCGGCGATCGGCTTCTTCGTGACGGCCGAGTACGCGCTCGTCGCCGCGCAGCGCTCCGACCTCGAGCGGCTCGTCGAGGAGGGTCGGCGCGGCGCGCGCCAAGCGCTCGTGCTCGCCGAGGACCCCGACGAGACCGTCGGCACCGCGCAGGTCGCCGTCAGCGTGCTCGGCATCTCGCTCGGCGCGTTCGGCGTCCTGATCCTGCGCGGCCTCCTGGACCCGGTCGTGGCGGCGGTCGCGTCGTTCCTCATCGCGCTGCTGATCGTCGTGGCCCTCGAGGTGATCCTGGGCGAGCTCGTGCCGAAGGCGATCGCGCTGTACCACCCGGCGGCGCTGTCCGCGGCGCTCGCCCCGACGCTGGTGGTGGTCGACCGGGTGCTGCACCCGTTCGTGTGGGCCCTGCAGGGCGGGGCGCGGCTCGTCCTGCGCCCGATGGGCGTGCCGGCCGCGCCGGTGGGGACGTTCGTGCGCAGCGTCGAGGAGCTGCGCGACCTGCTCGCCGACGCCGAGGACTCCGGCCTCATCGAGGAGGCCGAGGAGGAGATGCTCTACCGGGTCTTCGACTTCGCCGATCAGGAGGTCGGCAACGTCATGGTCCCCTGGTCCGACGTCATCGCCCTGCCGGTCCAGCTCAGCGCCGACGCCGCGCTCGAGCGGATCCTCGACCATCCGCACACGCGCTACCCGGTCTACCGCGGGGACATCGACCATATCGCCGGCATCCTGCACGTCCGGGATCTCTTCGTCGCGTTGCACGGCGGCGACGAGCGCGAGGTCCGGATCGAGAGCCTCCTGCGCCCGGCGATCTTCGTCCCGGAGATGAAGGATCTCGGGGCGCTGCTCGGCGAGATGCGCCGCTCCGGCCAGCACCTCGTGATCGTGATCAACGAGTACGGCTCGACCATCGGGGTGGTCACGCTCGAGGATCTCATCGAGGAGATCATCGGCGAGATCGAGGACGAGTTCGACCTGCCCGACGAGTCGGTCGTGCGGCTCGAGGACGGTCGGCTGCGGGTCTTCGGCAGCTTCACCGTCGACGACTTCAACGAGCAGTTCCACACGGCGTTGCCGCAGGAGCACTTCCGCACCCTCGGCGGCCTGGTCTTCGGGAAGCTCGGCCGCCAGCCGCGCGTCGGCGACACCGTCGTCGTGGCGGGCACGGAGCTGTGGGTCGACGAGGTCGAGGGCCCGCGGGTGGAGCGGCTCGTCGTGCGGCTGCCGGGGTAGGGCCGCCGGCCGCGGGGCGCGCCACCGGCGGTCGTGGGCTGTCGGCGGCCCCGCGCGCCCTGCACGGACCGGAAACATCCGACCTGGGCGCCCTCTGCACGGTATGCGTGCACAACTCGCCCACGGCCACCACCTCGACCGCGCCGCCGCGCGCGTCGCCGCCCGCCAGTACGGCCTCATTACGCGCCCGCAGGCGCTGTCGCTCGGCGTCGACCGGGGGAGGATCGCCCGGCGGCTGGCGAGCGGCCGCTGGCACCAGGTGCACCGTGGTGTCTACGCGGTCGGCCACCTCGCGCCCCGCATCGAAGCGCGCTGGCTGGCGGCGGTGCTCGCGTGTGGACCCGGCGCGGCGCTGAGCCACGCCAGTGCCGCGCATCTCTGGGCGATCAAGCGGGCGCCGGCACGCGACCTGCCCCACGTCACCGTCGACACGCGCGTGGGACGCGCGCGACGCGGGATCGTCGTCCACCGCGCGCAGCTCGCGCCGCAGGACATCGTGCGCAGCGCCGGCATCCCCGTGACCTCGCCCGCGCGGACGCTCGTCGACCTGGCGGGCGAGCTGCCCGAGCGCGCCCTGAAGCGCGCGCTGCGCGAGGCTCAGTTCCAGCGGATCGTCACCCTCGCCGACATCGGAGAGGTGCTCGCCCGCCGTCCCGCCGTCCGGCTGCGCGCGCTCGTCGGTGATCCGGCGGTGACGCAGACCGACCTCGAGGATCGCCTGCTCGCGATCTGCGACGCGAACGCACTGCCGCGCCCATTGACGCAGCAGCGCCTCAGCGGCAAGCGCGTCGACTTCGTGTGGCCGGCCGCGCGGCTGGTCGTCGAGACCGACGGCTGGCAGGCGCACGCGACGCGCGGCGCCTTCCAGGACGACCGGACCCTCTCGAACGCCCTTCAGCTGCGCGGGTACATCGTCCTGCGCTTCACCGCTGACGACCTCGATCACCGGCGCCGCGACGTGGCCCGGCAGATCCGCCGGGCCCTCGCGGAGGCGGCGCACGGCTGACGGTCACCCGCGCGGGTACCTCCCCCTCCCCGGGCGGCGCCTGGGCGTCGCGTGCACGCTATCCGTGCACAACTCGACCAGCGCCACGGTGTGGGGCCGGCCCGACCGGGGCGAACGCGGCCAGCGGGATGGCGGCGACCCCCTCCCCCGGCGGCGCCTGGGCGTCGTGTGCACGCTATCCGTGTACAACTCGACCAGCAGCCGCTGGGGCCCGCCTCGCGCGCCGACCTGCCGAGCCGCTGGGGCACCACGCCTCGCGCGCCGACCCTGCCCAGCCGCAGGGCACCACGCCTAGCGCGCCGGCGGCTCAGGCCGCCGCGGGGGCCGTCGTGCGCTCGGGCGGCTCGGCGGGCGACTCGGCCACCGCATCAGCGCGCCCCAGCGGCTCGCCCCGCAGCCTGCGCGCGACCCACAGGCCGAGCAGCGAGAAGGCCGCGGCGGCGAGCAGCGCCTCCTTCAGCGCGTCGAGCTCGGCGGCGGCGTAGTCGTCCGTGATCGCCTTCTGCTCGGCCGGCGAGAGGTTCGTCTTGGAGAGCGCGGCCTCGACGTCGCTGATCGACGCGGCCGGAACGCCCTTCTCCGGGCGACGACCGCGGATTACGTGTCCGCAGAGACCTGCGGGTTCGTCGCCACGCGCTTGTCGAAGCCGCTCGTCAGCGAGCTCAGCAGCACCGCGCCGATCAGCGCGGTGCCGAGGTTCTGTGCCGTCCCTGCAGGCCGCTGGCATCACTGGACTCCTCCTGCGGCACCGAGGACATGATCACGTTCCCCAGCTGCGACGCGCACAGGCCGATGCCCGCCCCGAACAGCAGCATCGCCACCGAGAACATCCCGGAGTCGAGCTTGCGCGTGACGGACGAGAGCATCAGCAGCAGCCCGGCGATCACGATCACCATGCCCCACGCCACGATCGCCCGCGGGGAGAAGCGTCCGGCCAGGCGAGCACCCCCGAACGACAGCACGATCACGCCCACTGACAGCGGCAGGATCTCGAGGCCCGTCTGCAACGCGTCCTTGCCGAGGATCATCTGCAGGTACACCGGCAGCACGAAGAACGTGCCGTTGAGCACCAGCTGCTGGGCGCTGGGCATCCGCAGGCCGGCCTTGAGCTGGTCGACCTTGCGCAGGATCGTCGGCATCAGCAGATCGCGCCCCTCGCGCTCGAGGTGCTCCTGTCGGATCACGAACAGCCCGATGACCCCGAGCCCGGCAAGGATGAGGAACGGGCAGAGCGAGAGCCCGAACGGCTCGATGGTGTGGCCGTTGTCAGCGCGTACATCGTGATCGCCATCTGCAGGTCGGCGACCGTGAACTGCGCGATGGCGAGCACGACGATGACACCCCAGCGGCCCATGCGCGGCGTCCTGACGAACGCGGCCGACGGTCCGGCGTCCGCCCCTGGTGGGAGGCTCTGGCGGCGGTGAAGGCGATGGATCACATCTCGCGCGCGTTCGAATGGATCGGCGTCACGGTGATCGTCGGGGCCTTCCTGCTGACGCTCGCGTTCGCCGCGCGCGACCTCGCCGAGCGCCGCGCAACGGCGGAGATGTACGAGCGGGTGCGGCGGGTGTTCGGCCGCGGCCTGCTGCTCGGGCTGGAGGTGCTGGTCGCGGCGGACCTGATCCGCACGGTCGCCGTCGAGCCCACGCTCCAGAACGTCGAGGTGCTCGGGATCCTCGTCCTCATCCGCACGCTGCTCAGCTTCTCGCTCGACGTCGAGATCGACGGGACGCTGCCCTGGCGCAAGCGCCCGCCGGCGTCGCCGTGACCGGCGCGCGGGCCGCCCACCGCGCCGCGCTGCTGGACTGGCTGGCCTGCGCGGCCGGCGGGCGGCACATGCGCGCCGCGGCGGCCGCACACGCGGCCGGCGACGGGCTGCTGGAGACCGTCGTCGCGCTCGGCGCGGCCGGCCACGTGCTCGACTTCGACGACACCTACCTGCCCGGTATCGCCCATCTGAGCGCAGCGTCCGCGCCGGCGGCGCTCGCCGTCGGCGCCGCACTCGGCGCGAGCGTCGGCGAGGTCGCGGCCGCGCACGCCGCCGGCTTCGAGCGGGCTGCCGCGCTCGCCCGCGCCGGGCACCCGGCGCTCTACGAGCGCGGCTGGCACCCGACCGCCGTGTGCGGCACGATCGGGGCCGCGGCGGCCGCCGCGCGGCTGTTCGGGCTGGCGGGCGAGGCGCACGAGAGCGCGCTCGCGCTTGCGGCGCTGCGCGCAGGCGGCTCGCGCGCGGGATTCGGCTCGGACGGCAAGGCGCTCGGCGTCGGCCTCGCCGCCGCCGACGGCGTGCACGCCGCCCGCCTGGCCGCTGGGGGTGCGCGCATGGCCATGAGCGCGCTCGAGGGGCCGGCGGGCTACGCCGCGACGACCGGCGGGACGTGGGCGGCGCCCGCCCCGGACGAGCCGCCCGCGGTGCATGAGAACTGGATCAAGCCGTGGCCGTGCTGCCTCATGGCCCACGCGCCGATCGAGGCCGCGCTCGACGCACCGCACGCCGCGGAGCGTGCGGCGCTCGTCGTGCGTGTGCATCCGCGGGCGCGCCAGGCGGCTCCATACGACGAGGTCGCCGACGGCCTGCAGGCGCGCTTCTCGATCCCGTACCTGACCGCGTTCGCGCTCGTGCGCGGCGCACCCGACGTCGAGGGCCTGGCAGCGGTCGATGAGGAGGTCAGCGCGTTCGCGACCGAGCGGGTGCGGATCGTCGAGGACCCGGCGCTGGGCGAGAGCGAGGCGCGGCTGGAGGACGGCGATGGTGGACTGCTCTCCGCCGTGCGCTCGTCGATGGGCTCGCCGCAGCGCCCGCTGACCGAGGCGCAGCTCGCCGCGAAAGTGCGCCGGCTGGCGGGCGACCGCCTGCACGGCGCGCTGCGCGACGACCGCGCGCCGGCGGCGGAGCTGCTCGCAGCGCTCGGGTGACGCTACCCTGGACGGTGCGTCGCGACATCTCCGTCGCACGCGAGGCAGCTTGCTTGGGTCCCGCCTCGGGCGGTTCGGGTCAGCCGTCGCCTCCCGAACTACGCGGCAACGCCGCACTGAGGAACCCCATGTCATCGCAGTCCTTCGCCGATCTCGGCGTGTCCCGCGCCGTGTGCGCGGCCCTGTCGGAGCGCGGCTTCGAGCAGCCCTTCGCCATCCAGTCCAAGGTCATCGGCGACGTCCTCGCCGGCCGCGACGTGCTCGCCAAGTCGCCGACCGGCTCGGGCAAGACCCTGGCGTTCATGGTGCCGATCATCGATCGCGTCGAGGCGACCGACGCGCGCCCGTCCGCGCTCGTGCTCGCGCCCACGCGCGAGCTCGCGACGCAGATCGTCGAGGCCACCTACCCGATCGCCCACGCGCGGGCGCTGCGCGTCCGCGCGGTGTACGGCGGCGTCGGGCTGGAGAAGCAGGCGCGTGAGGCCGCGCGCGCACACATCGTCGTCGCGACGCCCGGTCGCCTGGAGGACCTGCTGCAGCGCGGCGCCTTCACGCTGTCGTCGGTGCGCATCCTCGTGCTCGACGAGGCCGACCGCATGCTCGACATGGGCTTCAGGCCCGCAGTCGACAGGATCGTCGGGCAGTGCCCGGCGGACCGCCAGACGCTCTTCTTCTCGGCCACGCTCGACGGTGAGGCGGGCCGCGTCGCGCAGGCCTACACGCGCGAAGCGGTGCGCCACGAGCACGTGCCCCCGGCGCAGCGGGTCGCCGACGTCGAGCACCGGTTCGTCGCGGTCGAGCGCGATGAGCGCATCGGCCGGCTGCTTGCCGAGCTGCGCGGCGAGCGCGAGCTCGCGCTCGTGTTCGTGCGCACCAAGCGCGGCGCGGACCGGCTCGTCAAGCGCCTCGGCGGCGCCGGCCACGCGGCCGTCGCGATGCACGGCGACAAGAGCCAGCGCCAGCGCGAGCGGGCGCTTGCGCACTTCGAGTCCGGGCACGTCGACACGCTCGTCGCCACCGACGTGGCCGCGCGCGGCATCCATGTCGATGGCATCTCGCACGTGATCAACTTCGACCCGCCCGAGGACCGCGAGGGCTACGTGCACCGCGTCGGGCGCACCGGTCGCGCCGGGCGCACCGGCGTGGGGATCACGTTCGTGGGCCGCGAGCACGCCGATGAGGTGTCGCGCATCGCCGGCGAGCTTCGGCTCGAGCGCGAGTTCGCGGCGTCGGGTCATCGCGCTGCGGGGACCGCTCGGCCGGTCGCCGGCGCCCGCAGCGGCCGCTCGGGTCGCCGCCGGGGCGCTGGCCGCGGCCGCGGCCGCGGCCAGCGGTAGCCTGCCTGCGTGCCGAAGACCGTCAGGGCGAAGAAGCGCTGCTGCAAGAGCCGGCCGCGCTGCAAGCGCTGCCCGACCGTCCTCAAGCGCCTCGAGCAGGCGGGGCTCGCCGAGCGCGTGCACGGCCGCGAGTACCGCCTGGATCCCTCGCTGCACAAGGCGCAGCTGCAGG
Organism: Solirubrobacteraceae bacterium; assembly: GCA_035542555.1. Lineage (GTDB taxonomy): Bacteria > Actinomycetota > Thermoleophilia > Solirubrobacterales > Solirubrobacteraceae > F1-60-MAGs163. The sequence continues at coordinate 19,537 of DATKLF010000133.1, forward strand.
CGGCGCGCCGGCGGGCGCGCTGATCAGCCGGCGGCGACCCGCAGCGTCAGGCCGGCGACCTCGACGCGGTCGCCGGGGTGCAGCTGCCGGCCACGGCGCCGGTCGGCCTCCCCGTTGACCAGCACCAGCTCGTGCTCGAGGAAGTCCTTCAGCTCGCCGCCGGCGTCGACGATCCCGGCGAGCTTGAGCAGCTGGCCGAGGCGGATCGTCTCGCCGCGGATCGGGATCTCGCGCTGCTCGGTCTCGTGCTGCATGAGTCAGGCGTCCACCTCCGACTCGCCGGCCGACGCCGCGCGCGCCGCCTCGAGCCGCCGTGCGCGGCGCACCGCATACGCCGGCGACAGTGCGGAGGTGATGATCAGCAGCGTCGTCCCCAGGACAAGCCAGAAGAAGATCGCCATCACGATCCCGATGCCCCCGTAGTACTTCGAGTACCAGTTGAGCCAGTTCGCGAACACCAGCGACGAGATCGCGCGCAGCCCGATCAGCCCGGCGGTGCCGAGCAGCGCCCCCGGGATCGCCTCGCGCAGTGTCACCCGGCCGTGCAGGAGCAGCACCGGCGTCCAGGCGAGAAACCAGATCACGGCCAGGATCCACAGGGGCGCGATCGCCCACTCGATCCACGACGCCGACTTGCGCAGCAGCGCGATCTCGATGACGTAGACCAGCGCGCCGGCAAGGAACACGAGCAGCCAGATGAGGTAGCGCGCCTGGTCGGTGACGCCGCGCCGCGCGGGGACGTCCCAGACCCGGCCATAGATCAGCTGCAGCGTGCGGCCGATGCCCAAGCCGAACGTGATGACGCTCGCCACGGCGATGATCGTCGCGGTGAGCTGATGCCCGCCGGCCCCCGCCAGCACGGCGCGTACGAGCGTCGACGTCGCCCCCTTCAGGTGCAGCCGGTCGATCAGCCGCGTCGCCAGCGCCACCTTGTTGCTGTCGGCATACGTTGCCATCGCGATCACCGCCGGCAACAGCGTCACGAACAGATATGCCGCCAGCAGCAGCGCGAAGAGCTGCCCGTCGGCGCGCCGGTAGCGCCCGAACCAGCCGACCGCCACGCCCTTCGCCGAATGCTCCTCTTGGCGGTCCGCCCACGCCTGGACCTTGTCGGTCATCACCTCCGTCCAGGCGAACGCGCGCGTGGCGAGGTCGACGATGCGGTCGGTGAGCTTCCGGCCGTCCTCCTCGCGCGGATCCGGCGCGTCGGGTGGCGGTTTGGCGGCGTCGGTCATCCGGGGACCCTCAGCTGAGCGTGTGGATGCCCTTCCCAAGCGCATAGGCCCCGGCGGCGAACGCGATGATCGCCCCGAGGGTCCAGCCGTTGCGGCTGAGCCAGTCGCTGGCGCGATGCAGTCCGCTGGCCACGTCCGCCGGGCGGATGAACAGCGCGATCACGGTGACCTCGACGAAGAGCAGCACGGCTGCGGCGCAGATCAGCACGGCGGTCACGTCCGAGGTCCACGAGCTGCCGCTGTTGACGATCTCGTTGATCGCCAGCAGGTACATCGGCGAGGGCAGGAACATCGCGAGGCCGAGGATGAAGGACCAGCGCTGGCTGTCCGTCGCGCGCTGCGACCACTGCGCGATGCGCCCCGGGCCCTTCTCCGGGCTCTCGACCGGCTTGTCGGGCTCGCGGCCGCGCCGGCGCCACAGCCAGGCGCCCAGCGCGAGGAGGGCGAGGCCGATGACGATGTAGACGCCACCGCCGACCGCGGCGCTCTTCTGGGTCGTGGCTCCCGAGCCCTTCATCACGGTGAGCGCGAACAGCCCCGCGCCGACGACCATGATCGCGGCGCCGGCGAAGTAGGCGAGCACGAGGCGGCGCGGATGCTCGCCGGTCAGCAGCAGCAGCAGGATGAGCAGTGCCGGCGGGTAGATCGACGCGCTCAGGGCCAGCGGCAGAGCCTCGGGGAGGGCGCTCATCGTTCGACCGGCACCTCGCGGCCGGTGGCGATCCGCGCAAGCGTGCCGAGCGCGCCCTGCGGCGAGTCGGGCAGGACCGCCGAGGGTGATGCTCCGGGGTGCTGCGGGGCGATCCTCGCCCGCAGCACGCCGGGCCGTGAGACGAAGTGCAGCGGGGGGTCCAGGACGAGCGCCTCGCCGTCGATCCCGGCCGCGACCGGTCGATCGCAGCGGACCTCGAACTCGCGTTCGGTCCATTCGCTGACCGGTCGGGGGGGCCCGGCGCCGAAGACCGCGATGCCGAGCACGCCCTCGTCGAGCCGCGGCCTGGTGGCGGTGCTGACGGCCCCGAGGCGGTAGGCGTCGTTCGAGATGAGGAGCGCCGCGCCGGAGCTGCGCTCGACGCCGTCAGGACCGTCGTAGCGCAGCGGCGGCAGGTCGCTCTCCGGGCCCAGCGCCGAGGGGATCGTCTCGAAGATCGTGCGCAGCTTGGCGTCGCGGTAGCCCTCCTGCTGGACGGCCTCGGCGTAGAGCCCGAGCGAGACGTTGTTGACGAACACGCGCCCGTTGACCTCGGCAAGGTCGACGAGGCGCTCGCCGCCGCCGACGAAGGCGTCCAGCGCGCCGATCACGTCTTCGCGGTCGACGCCCAGATCGAGCGCGAAATGGTTTCGCGTGCCGGCGGGGATGCACGCATACGGCAAGCCCTCGCGCGCGGCGTGCGTGGCGACGATCGCCTGCGATCCGTCGCCACCAGCCATCGCCAAGCCATCGGCGCCGCCGGCGATCGCGCTGCGCACGAGCTCGTCGAGATCGTCGCCCGGCTTCAGCTCGATCGGCTCGATGCCACGCTTGCGCGCCTCGTCGGGCAGGTTGAAGCGCTCGGCCTTCCCGCCGCCCGAGCGCGGGTTCCAGAACAGCACCGCGTGCTTGGGCGGCTCGGCTGCGGGCAGGTGCACGTGGATGATCGTCGCCGTCTTCGCGGCGGCGAAGGACAGCAGCAGCGCGACGACGACGCCGAGCACGCCGAGCACCGGTCCACCCCAGACGAGCGCCACGATCGCCGCGAGGATCAGCAGGACGCCGGCGATCAGGCGCACCCAGCGCCCGGGGCCGCGGCGCAGGACGCCCTCCCAGGCGAGGATCGCCCCCGCCGCGACGAAGGCGACCGTCAGCAGCCCGCGCGGGAAGGAGGCCACGGCGAGCGCCACGGCGCCCGCGGCCGCGACCGCCAGCAGCACGATCGCCGCGAGCGCGGCGAGCCGGCGGCTCATGGCAGGCGGTGCACCGTCGACGAGACCTCGAGCCGGCCCGCGGCCTGCGCACGCTCGACGGCCTCGGCGCGCGTCCTGGCGCCGAGCTTGCCGTAGATGCTTGCGACGTGCGTCTTCACCGTGCTGCGGCGCACCCCGAGCCGGTCGGCGATCGCCTCGAGCGTGAGGTGGGTCGCGAGCAGCGGGAGCACGCGTTCCTCGGCGGGCGTGAGCAGTGGTGCCGGACGCAATCCGTTGTTGCGCTGTCGTTGAACGCCCACCGAATCACCTCCTCGTGCTCCGGTTCGGGGGTCGACATGGTCTCGATCACGGCAACGTTACGCTCGCGGCACGGCTCTGCCCTCAGCCATTGTGGACGATCGACCGGACCGGAACGCGACGGGCCCGGTCGCCCGGGCCCGTCGGTCCTTCGGGCGCGCTCGCGGCGCGCGCAGTCGCAGTCAGGCGGTGTCCGGCGACTTCGCCAGCTCGTAGACCACGATGATCGAGAGCGCGAAGATGCACAGCGCCCAGAACGGGTAGGCGGGGATCGACACGAGCGCCGTGATCGCGGTGATCGCCGCGGCGATGATGCCGACCCACCGGCCGAAGCCGCCGCCGCCGAACAGCGAGAACGCGGCGACCAGCTCGACTGCGCCAAGGATGATCGTGACCCAGCCCCAGGTGTGCAGGTTGCTGATGACGTAGTGCTGGTTGGCGACGAAGAACTTCGAGTTCGACACCGCCGCGATGCCCCAGATGATGTTCAGAACACCGAGGATCGCGAGCATGATGCCCGCGAAGACCCACCAGCCGGTGACGCGTGATTCGTTGTCCATTGCAGGTTCCTCCCTTCAGCAGCGCTGGTCGTGGTGGGCCTCAGCGCCGGCGCGCGACGCGGCGGCTGGTCCGGCGGGCGACTCTGCGGGTTGATCCGAGCATTTTCGGTTCCTCCTGATGTGGTCGGTGGTCTGACGTTCAGTCCTTGGCCTCGACAGCCGCGTGCTCCTCGACCTCGCTCTGGGCGAGCAGGCCGATCGCCACGAGGTCGAGCGGGTCGATGAAGCCATCGCTGATGCGGAAGCCGTTCGCGCTGGCGATCGCGTTGCGCAGCGGCACCGCCCAGTGATGCTCGATCAGCAGCAGCAGGGCGGCCGAGTCGCCGGGGATGTCCTCGATGACGTCCCAGGCATCCTCCTCATTGAAGAACTCGACGCCGCCCTCGGCGGCCGCCTCGGCACCGGCCTCCGCGCCGGCCTCCGCGCCCTCCTCGCCCTCGATCCCGAGGCCGACCAGCGCGCCGATCTTCGCCCCGAGCTCAACGCTCTCGTCGGCGGTGAGGTTGTTCGTGTGCAGGACGGTGAGCTCACCCTCAGCGTCCTTGTGGATGGCGAGCGCGTCGATGACGCGCACGATGTCGTTGGCGCGCAGCTTGTCCAGCTCCGCGGCGATCTCGCCCTTGAAGTCGGGCTGGGAGAAGCCGATGACGAGCAGCTGCACGGGTCCGATGGCCATCTGATCCATCCTCTCGGTTCGGGTTGATCGATGTCGTTCGGCCTTCAGAGTATGAGGCGCGCGGCCGGTCCGCCTCAACCGTATTGGGTGATCCGGCAGCGACGACGCGGGACGCGCGAACCCCTACGACGAGCCGGCCCAGTCGATCGCCGCCACTCGCACCGGTTCGGCGATCCCCTTCAGCGTGAGCGACCGCTCCGCCATGACGCGCGGGTCGTCGCCCAGCGCGTCGAGCGTCGCGCGGCTGGCGAGCACGTCCCCGGCGCCGCCGGCGGCGGCGATCCGCGCCGTCGTGTGGACCCCGCGGCCGCTGTAGTCGCCACCGCGATCGGTCGCGCTGCTCGTGTGCAGGCCGATGCGAACCTGCGGTGCGAACCCGTGGTCGCTGCGGTGGTCGCGCAGCTCGCGCTGGATCGAGCAGGCGCACTCGATCGCGGCTGCGGGGTCGTCAAATGCGACGAAGAACCCGTCCCCCTCGTGCTTGACCTCCGTGCCGGACTGCGCCGTGAAGCACGCGCGCAGTGTGCGGTCGTGCCAGGCGAGCAGCGGCTCCCACTGCTCGTCGCCGAGCAGCTCGACGAACCGGGTCGAGTCCACGATGTCGGTGAACATGAACGTCTTCACCGTCGGGGTCGCGGGCATGCCCGCGCGCGGGTGCAGCACTTCAAGGCGGCGCGCCTCGCGCTCGGCGCCGATGCGCTCGAAGCATGCCCGCGCGGCGGTCAGCTCGAGCGTGGCGGCGTCCGGGTCGCCAAGCTGCTCGTACGCCCGCGCCAGGAGCTCACGTCCCTGCGCCGCCTCGTACGGGACGTCGATCTCGCTCCAGATCCGGATGCCGCGTCGCAGCTCGCGTGCCGCCTCCTCCGCGTTTGCGTCGGCGAGCGCGACACGGCCGGCCGCGACGGCCGCCGCGGCGTCCACGGCCTCCGTGCCGAGGGACAGCGCGAGCGCGCGCAGCTCGCTCAGCGCCGCGCGCGCCATCGCCGCGTCGCCCGCAGCCAGCCCGATCTCGACCGCGGCCGGCAGGAGCAGCCAGCGCCCCTCGCGCACGAGCCCGGCATCGTCCTCGAGCGCACTCGCGATCGCGCGCCGGGCGGCCGGCGGCTTGCCTTCGTCGAGGCGCAGCAGCGCCAGGCCCGGCTGCGAGTTGAACCCGAGCTCCACCGATCTGCGGAAGGCGTCGCCGGCTCCGGCGAGGTCGCCGCGGCGGCGGCGGATCTCTCCGAGCTCGTGCAGCGCCCATGCGGCCCAGCGCGGCGCGGTCGCGAGCAGCTCCTCGACAGCCTCGCCGGCATCGCGCTCGGCACGGTCGAGGTCCCCGCGGAAGCGCATGATCTCCGCGCGGTGGAAGCGGCACAGGCCCGGAAAACCGCTCAGCGACTGACGCTCGCACCAGCGAAGCGACGCGAAGCTCCACTCGCCGGCCCGCGCCAGGTCGCCGCGGTTGCGGCAGGCGAAGATCGTCGAGCAGAAGATCTGACCCGTCGTCCAGAGCTCCAGCTCACCACCGAGCGCCGCCGCCATCGCCTCGTCGATCAGCGCGGCGCCGCCCTCAGCCTCGCCCTCGATCAGGCGCGCGTGACCGAGCAGGAGCCGGCCGAGCGCCTCGATGTCGCGGTCGCCGAGCTGCCGGCCAAACTCGACCATCTGCTCGCTGAGGCCGCGGGCGGTGGCGGCGTCGCCCC
>DATKLF010000134.1:0-35034 GCA_035542555.1 Solirubrobacteraceae bacterium
CGGCTCCTCCTGCGACTTCGGCTCCAGCCGGGCGATCGGGATGTTGATCTGGCTGCCGACGAGCGTCGCGAGCAGCAGCCCGAACATCGCGCCCTCCGGGATCCCGATGCGCCGGTACGCGTACTCGATGCCGCCCAGCAGGAACCCCGCCCACAGGAGCCCCAGGATGAGCACAAGGGTGAGGGAGAGCAGGGAGGCGAACGGATTACGGGACATGGTGTGAACCCTCCGGGCCGCACAGTGATCCTACGAGGATCGAGCCGCTGCGTGCGGGGTCTATCAGAGCGTCGAGATCCCGCGCAGCGCGGCGACCATTCCCACGGCGACGATCACCAGGCCGGCGATCGCGACCGCCCAGCGCAGACGCACGCTGCCGGCACCCGCGGTGCGCTCAGGCGCGGCCTTGCCGGACGAGGGGGCGAGCGCCGCGGGCTCCTCGTCGGCGGGAGCCGCGTCGCCGGTCGCGACCACCGACCAGGGCGCCGCGCGCCGCTGCCCTCCGGCCGCGACGAGCGCCGCCTGCCCGACATCGCCGGCCGACGGATAGCGGTCACGCGGGTCCTTCGCCATCGCCCGGCCCACGACCTCGTCGAGCTCGCCCGGAAGCCCCGGGCAGACCGCCGATGGGACGGGCACCGGGGCGTCGAGCGCCGCGAGCGCGGCCGCGCCGCCGGTCCACCTGGCGAACGGTGCCTCCCCGGTGAGACTCTCGTACAGCAGGCATCCCAGCGCGTAGATGTCCGTGCGCGCGTCGACGCGCTCGTTCAGGATCTGCTCCGGCGCGACGTACGCGGCCCGCCCGACGATCGACCCCTGCCGCGTCAGCCCGCCGGCGTCGCCCGCGCGCTTGGCAAGCCCGAAGTCGCTGAGGTAGACGTGGTCCTCGCGGCCGAGCAGCACGTTGGAGGGCTTGACGTCGCGATGCAGCAGCCCGCGCGCGTGGGCCGCGTCGAGCGCCGCGCCGACCTGGCGGACGATGCGGGCCGCGCGCAGCGGCTCGAGGCGCGTCTGCGCGTCGATCAGCGCGCGCAGGTCCGTGCCCTCGACGAGCCGCATCGTGATGTAGAGGACGCCGTCTTCGTCGCCGGCGTCGTAGATCGGGATGACGTTCGGGTGGTCGATCGCGGCCGCGGCCAGCGACTCGCGCCGGAAGCGCTCGCGGAAGCGGGCGTCACTGGAGTGCTCGGGCAGGATGAGCTTCAGGGCGGCCGGGCGGCGCAGCGCGAGCTCCTCGGCCCGGTAGACGACCCCCATGTCTCCGTGGCCGATCACCTCCGCGACGCGGCACCCGGCGAGCACGGTCCCCCGGCGCAGTGCGTCGACCGGCGCGGCCCGGCGGGCGGCGGAGGGCGCCGGCGGCTTCGGTGGCGCCGCCGCGGGCGCCGCGGCCGGCGGGGCGGCCGCGGCGGGCTCCCGGCCGTGCAGCTGCATCGTCGTGGACCCGATCCGCACGGAATCCCCGGCGTTCAGCGCCCGGCGCCCGTGCACGCGCTCGCCGTTGACGAACGTCCCGTTCCGCGAGCCGAGGTCCTCGATCGCCAGCCGGCCGTCCTCGCCGCGGATGACGCGCGCATGGCGGCGGGAGACCTCGTGGTCGTCGCCGAGGCTCCCCTCCGTCCCGGCCTCGCGCCCGATGACGAGCTCGTCGCCGATGGCGAGCCGGCGGCCCGCCTCGCCGCCGGCGACGATCACGAGCGTCTCCCCCGCATCCGCGGCGGGGCGGGAGGGCTCGCCGCCGGCGACGTGCAGCACGGTCCTGCCCACGCGGACGACGTCGCCGGCCGCGAGCGGGCGGGGGGCGTCGAGGCGCTCGCCGTTGACGTACGTGCCGTTGGCCGATCCGAGATCCTCGATCGTGAGGCGACCCCCGGCGCCGCGCGAGACCCGCGCATGGCGGCGGGAGAGCTCGGGGTCGTCGCCGAGCCGCCCCTCGTCGCCGGGCGCCTCGCGGCCGATCAGGAGCTCGGCGCCCACGCTCAGGCGCTTTCCGCGCTCCTGGCCCTCGGCCACCAGCAGCTGCTCGCCGGCCATCGCGTGCAACCCTACGCCGCTCCTGTGGTGCACGCCAGCGCCCGGCGACTCGACGGGGCACCCGGCGCCGGAGATAATGCCGGTGTGTGCGCGCAGCCGTCCGCAGACGCCCGGTCGATCTCCGATCTGAAGGCTCGCGCCGAGGCCGGGCGCGCGGGCCGGCCGTTCCTCGTCTATCTCGACGGCGACGAACGCCAGCGGCTGTTCGTCCTCGAACCGGACTGCGCGGCGGTCGAGGTGGGACGCGGGACGGCGTCGGACGTGCGCGTCGAGTGGGACGCCCAGGTCTCGCGCGCCCACGCCCGCTTCGTGCGCGCCGGCGACGCATGGGAAGTCGTCGACGACGGCATGTCGCGCAATGGAACCTTCGTCAACGGGGAGCGCCTGAGCGGTCGCCGTCGGCTGCATGACGGCGACCGCGTGCGCGTCGGGAGCACGACGATCACGTTCCGCGTGCCCGCGCCGGGCGCGGCCGAGGTCGCCGGCGTGGCCCTCTCAACCACGCAGCACCGCGTCCTGGCAGCGCTCTGCCGTCCGTACAAGGGCCCCGGCCGGCAGCCCGATCCGGCGACCGACGACGAGATCTCCGCCGACCTCTTCATGCCGGTCGGCGCCGTGCGGACCCATCTCAGCGTCCTGTGCGCGAAGCTCGGGGTCCCGGAGTCGCCGTCCGGCGCGTGGCGCGCGGCGCTGGCCGAACGAGCCTTCTCGGCGGGCCTGATCTCCGAGCGCGATCTGTAGGGACGATGCGCCGGCCGGGCTCCACCATCGCCGGATACGAGCTCGAGAGCGTCGTCGGCGCGGGCGGCACGGGGATCCTCTACCGCGCCCGCCAGCTGCGGCTCGATCGGCCCGTCGCGCTCAAGCTCGTCGAGCCCGAGGTCGCGCGGGATCCCGTGATCCGCGAACGCCTGCGCCGCGAAGCCCGCACCGTGGCCGCGCTCGAGCATCCCAACGTCGTTCCGCTGTACGCCGCCGGCGAGGAGGACGGGACGGTCTACATCGTCACGCAGTGGATCGACGGCACGGAGCTCGGGACGCTGATCAGAACCGACGGCCCGCTGGAGCCCGGGCGCGCGGCGCGGATCGCCGCCCAGATCGCCGCGGCGCTCGATGTGGCCCACGCCCAAGGCCTCGTCCATCGCGACGTCAAGCCCTCGAACGTGATCGTGACCCCAGAGGATCACGTCTACCTGACGGACTTCGGCCTGGCAAAGCGCGCCGGAACGGCGGCAGGCCTGACGGGCACCGACCGGGTGCTGGGGACCATCGACTACGTGGCGCCCGAGCAGATCGAGGGCGGCGAGCCCGACGCGCGCGGCGACATCTACGCGCTGGGCTGCGTGCTGTTCGAGATGCTCGCCGGACAGCCACCGTTCGCCGATCAGCAGGGCGGGATGGCGAAGATGTGGGCCCACCTCAACGCGCAGTCGCCGTCGATTCGCGAGCGCCGGCCCGATGTGTCTCCGGCGCTCGCCGACGTGGTTCAGCGCGCGCTGGCCAAGGAGCCCGGCGCGCGCCCGACGGCGGCCGCCTTCCGTGCCGCGGTGCTGCGCGCCGCCGGCGAGGCCCCCGCCGGCGAGTAGGGCAGCGGGGGCTCCGTCTACGAGCAGGTGTCGAGCAGGTTGGTCGTGAGCATGACCCGGCCGAGTGCCACCCAGGCCGCGCCGTAGTACGTCGGCGAGCGCGCGTCGAGCGCCGCGGCCGCCGCCAGGAACCGGTCGCGGGCCGCCGTGTTGCCCGCTGCGTCGGCCGCGGCGGCCGCGCCCACCAGCACGATCGGGTGGAACTCACTCCCGATCGCCCGGCCCGTGAGGTCGTGCTCAACCGGCAGCTTCGCGGGGTCCTGCCCGTCGAACACAGGCCACGCCCTCGCGGCGATGCGGCGCCCGGCAGGGTCCGGGTCTTCGTCCATCCGGACGAGCGTGCGCGGGGCGTCGAAGCTGAACTCGGCGGGGGCCTGCGGGTCGCCCGGCGGCCCGACCGGCACCGGCCTGCCGCCCTCGAGCCTGGCCCAGTCGGGGGGCAGCCGCGACGGCGCTCGCATCAGCGCGCTCGTGATCGCGTGCGCGCTCGTCGACAGGCCGTCCCAGCGGCTGTCGCCGGAGGCCGCGCGCAGCGCCGCGAACGTGGCCGGCGAGAAGTAGCTGGGGTCCAGCGTGATCGGCGCCTTCGTGGCCCACGGGCCCGCGGTCAGCACCGGCGTCCCGTTCTGCGTGACGGTCTCCTTGCTCAGGATCGCCTTCCCCAGCGCGACCGCCTCCTGGCGCAGCGCCGGGCTCTTGAACCGGCAGGCGGCGACGAGCAGCGCGCGGGCGGCGTCGAGGTCCGCGTCCGACGCCGCCTGCGAGTCCTGCACCCGGCCGTCCTTCCACAGGAACGCGAGCAGCCCGTCGGAGCGGCGCAGGTTGGCCTTGGTCCACCCCCAGATCGCGTTGAAGCGCTGCTGGTCGCCGAGCGCGGCCGCCAGCAGCATGCCGTAGGCCTGCCCCTCGCCCACGGTGTCGCCGCCCTGGTCGATGCGCTGGACGCGCCCGTCCGCCGTCACGTAGCGGTCGAGGAAATGGCGCGCGGCGGCGGTGGCGCTGTCGTTGGGGGCCGTCGCGCCGGCACTCGTCGCAGAGTGCGAGCCGCCGCAGCCGCTGACGGCGAACAGCGCGATCGCTCCCAGCACCAGGGCGGCGACGACCAGGTCTCGGGCCGGGTGGCTCATGCTGCGACCTCGGCGACCTCGGCCACCTCGGCAGCCGGAGCGGGCGGCTTCTGGAGCGCCGCCCAGCACCCGGTCATGAGCACCGAGATGTGGAAGGCGGCGAAGCAGACGTTGTTGATCGTGGCGGCGCCCGGATGGCGGACGAGGCCGTAGATGCTGGCCGCCACCAGCACCCCGATGGCCACGAGCGCGGGCATGACCGCCTCGGGCTGGCGTGCCTGGGCGCCCTTCTTCGGCGTCACGACGAACGACCCGGACTTGCGCAGCACGGTGTAGATCGTCGACAGGATGTGGATCCAGAAGTTGGCGGCCGACAGCGCGAACGCCGCGAACGTGTACGCGCCCGCGCCGGCGAGCGCCGCCATCGTCAGCGCGAGCACGTAGTAGGGCACGAAGTGCAACAGGAACTCGGGCGCATCGATCCCGCCGAGGGGCTGGCCGCCGCCGAGCAGCCTGATGACCGGGAAGCTCATGTAGATGAGGACGGTCCACCCGGACAGGAAGTACATGCCGGAGAGCAGGTACTGCGCCTTCAGGCGCCAGGGGAGCCGCGCGCGCAGCGCACGCGGGATGCCCGACAGGCACCCCCTGGCCCAGCGCTGCTGCTGGGAGACGTAGGAGGCGGTGTCCTCGGGGCCCAGGCCGCGCGCCAGCACGTCGGGCACGTACGCCGAGCGCCAGCCCTTCTCGTGCAGCACGATCGAGAGCTCGAAGTCCTCGGTGAGCGAGTTCTCGGGGAACCCGCCGACGCTTTCGAACGCCGCGCGGCGGAAGAGCACGTTGGTTCCGCAGCAGAAGACCGCGCCCAGCCCGTCCTTGCCGCGGGCGATGGCGCCGAAGAACAGCGCCTGCTGCGACCAGGACGCCGCCGCGATGCGATTGCCTTCGGTGTTGGCGTAGTACTGCGGCGTCTGCACGAACGCGATGTCGGAGTCCTCCATGTGGCCGAGCGTGGCCTCGAGGAATCCCGGGTCGGCGACGTGGTCGGAGTCGAAGACGACGATGAACGGGGCGGACGTCAGCGGCAGCGCGTGGTTGATGTTGCCCGCCTTCGCGCCGGTGTGGCGCTCGCGCCGGATGTAGCCCACGCCGTGGCGCGCGGCGAGGTCGCGCATCTCGTCGTCGTTGCCGTCGTCGAGCACCCAGACGCGCACCTCCGCCCCGCGCAGGCCCACGGCGGCTGCCACCGTCAGGTCGACGATCTCGGGCGGCTCCTTGTAGACGGGGATGAAGACGTCCACCGCGTGGCGCTCGCTCGGCGCGCGCCGCTCGCGCACCTTCTCGTGCGAGCAGGTCCACCAGAAGCCGAGCGCCTGGGTGAGGTTGAACAGCTCGGCGCCGATCAGGATGGCGTAGAGGTACGGGGTGCCGACGCGCGCGGGGTTCAGCAGCCAGCCGAAGTACCAGATGGCGAACGGCAGCCCCAGCACCATCAGCAGGCGCACCCTGTGGCGCACGCTGAAGCCCGACGGCACGGGCTGCCAGGTCGGTCGCCGCAGGCGGACGTCCCAGGGCCCGCTGCTCACCGGAACTCCCAGACGAGCGTGTTGGGCTTCTTGAAGTGGCGGACTAGGTGGCGGAAGAACGTCAGCTGCCCGACCACCTTGTTCGTCTCGTTGAAGAACGCCTTGTTGTCCTGGAACGAGGCGAGCACGAACACGGGGCTGCCCTGGCTGCGCTTGGGCACGCCGAGCGACAGCGGCTGCCGGCGCAGTCCGGGCGCGTAGTACTCCAGGACGTAGCGCATGTCGTTGGGCTCGAACAGCACGAGGCTCCGCGGCCCGGCGTCCGCCCGGATCTCGCGGATGGCGCCGCGGAAGTCGTAGAGGCGGGGATTGCTCTTGTTGGTCTGCTCGTTGACCAGCCCCAGGACGAGCGTCGCCAGGACGGCGCCGGCGACGAGCAGCCGCGCCCTCGGCTTGCGGATCCAGCCGGTGATGAGCCGTGCGATCAGCAGCAGCAGCAGCGGCACGACGAGCAGGAAGTAGCGCACCTCGAACAGCTCGCGGTCGAACGCCGCGACGATCAGGAGCAGCACGACGGGGACGAAGGCGGCGACGGCGAGGATCATGGTCTGGCGCGATCCGCCGCGCCCGAGCAGGAGCAGCGAGAGCAGCAGCAGCAGCGGCCACATCGCGGCGAGCAGCGTGGTCGTCGCGTCCGGCTGGTAGCCCCAGATCGCCCAGGCCATGTTCGAGACGACCGCGTAGAAGGACAGCGCGTCGTACGTCCCGCTCGGCGAGCCCGCGGCGGCGTGCGTCGACTGGAACTGGTGGTGGGCGAACACCGTGAGCGGCACGAGCTGCATGACCAGCACCGCGAGCGAGTAGGCGAACCCCATGACCAGCGGCCTGACGGGCTCGCCGCTGTGCCGGCGGTGCACGATCACCGCGACGAAGATCAGCTGCTGCACGCCGATCAGGAGCAGCCCGAAGTAGTGCGACCACAGCAGCGCCGCCGTCGCGAGGATGTAGGCCGCCCAGTTCAACAGCGTCCCGTTGCGGATCGCGCGCAGCTGGGTGAGCAGCGCCAGCAGCCCGAAAAGCGTCACGAACGCGTACATGCGGACCTCTTGCGAGTACCACACGAGCAGCGGGGAGACCGCGGCGAACGCGGCCGCGATCAGGCCGGTGCGCCGGTCGTAGAGCTCGCGCCCCAGCTCGTAGAGCACCGGGATCACGAGCGTGCCGGCGATCAGCGACGGCAGCCGGACCGCGAACTCGCTGTGGCCGAACGCGCGGATCGTCAGCCACAGCGCCAGGTGGTGCAGCGGCGGATGGCGGTCCCCGTAGTAGAGGTTGCTGAACATGCCGTGCAGCGACAGGCGCGCCTGGTGGATGCTGATCGCCTCGTCGAGCCAGATCCCCCGCGGCACGAGCAGGCGCACCCCCAGCCCCGCGAGCGTCAGCCCGCCGAGGATGAGCAGCGCGGTCCGGCGGCTGGTGTCCGGCTCGCCGCGCCGCGGAAGGCGCCCGCGCGGGCCGAAGAGCTCAGCCTCGTGTGCACCGCGCAGGCGGCGCACCAGTGGGCGGATCGACCTCTTCTCCGGGGACTCCATCGTGCGCACAGGACTGCTGCCTCTCGCCGCGACTGATGGCTCGGTCAACCATAACCCAGGCCGCGCGCCGCGGGGAGGACCTGATCCGGGCGTCGCTCACAGACCTCCGGGACGGTCCAGCTCCGGTTCGCGCGCGAGCGCGCGCAGCTCGAGCCGGTGCTCGGCCGCGATCACGTGCACGACCGCATTGATCAGCGCCAGGTGCGTGAAGGCCTGCGGGAAGTTGCCGAGGTGGCGGCCCGTCCGCGGGTCGAGCTGCTCGGCGTACAGCGCCAGCGGGCTCGCAGCGGACAGCAGCTTCTCGCACAGGGCCCGCGCGCGCGCCAGCTCGCCGATCTCGACCAGCGCCGAGACCAGCCAGAACGAGCAGATCGTGAACGTGCCCTCCTCGCCGGTGAAGCCGTCGTCGGTCTCGTCGACGCGGTAGCGCAGCACGAGGCCGTCCTCGGAGAGCTCGTCGGCGATCGCGAGCACCGTGTCGCGGATGCGCCGGTCGTCCGCGGGCAGGAAGCGCACGAGCCCCATCAGCAGGACGGAGGCGTCGAGCGCCGTCGTCTCGTAGTGCTGGACGAACACGCCCCGCGCGTCGACGCCGTTGGCGCACACGTCCTCGTGGATCTCGGCGGCGGCCGCCTCCCAGCGCGCCGCGGTCGACTCGTCGCCGCGGATGCGTGCCAGCCGGGCGCCCCGGTCGGCGGCGACCCAGCACATGAGCTTCGAGGAGGTGAAATGCCGCGGGGCGCCGCGCACCTCCCAGATCCCGCGGTCGGGCTCGCGCCAGTGCTCAAGCGCGGCCTCGACCTGGCGCTTGATGATCGGCCACAGTCGGTCGGGAAGCTGGTCGCGTGAGCGCGTGTGCAGGTAGATCGAGTCCAGCACCGCGCCCCACACGTCGTGCTGGCGCTGGTCGTAGGCGCCGTTGCCGATCCGCACCGGTCGCGCGTCCTCGTAGCCGGAGAGGTGGTCGAGCTCCTGCTCCTCGAGCCTGCTCTCGCCGTCGATCCCGTACATGATCTGCAGGCGGCCCGCCTCGGCGGCCTCGACGACGTCGGCGACGAAGTAGAAGAAGTCGTTTGCCTCGTCGTCGAAGCCGAGCGTGTAGAGCGCCCAGAGCATGAAGGTCGAGTCGCGGATCCAGGTGTAGCGGTAGTCCCAGTTGCGATCGCCGCCCGGCGTCTCGGGCAGCGAGGTGGTGGCCGCCGCGATCATCGCCCCCGTCGGCGCGTAGGTGAGGCCCTTGAGCGTCAGCGCGCTGCGCTGCAGGTACGCGCGCCACGGGTGATCGGGAAAGCTGCCGTGCTTGAGCCACTCCTGCCAGTAGCGCCCGGTGCGCGCCAGCCAGGCCGCGGCCTCGTCGTAGCTGGCCGGCAGCGGGCGCTCGGTCCAGCCGAGCGCGACGAACGCGACCTCACCCTCGCGCAGAGTCGTCCGCGCGCGCGCACGGGGACCCTCGAACCCGAGCCGCAGGTCGGTCGCCAGGCGCAGCTCCACGTCCATGCCCTCCGACCGCGCGAGCGCCTCCTCGTAGCCGGACCCCGCGTAGGCCCAGTCTGCCGCGAGCCCTCCGTAGTCGAACGCCGGCTCGCACTCGAGCTTCATGTCGACCGACCCCTGCACGCACTCGACCAGGCGCAGCAGCACGTGGTCGGCGTCGTGGTCGGTGGGCGAGCGCCGGTGTTCGGGCGAGCGCTCTGAGCGGTGGCTCCATGGGCCGATGCTGAGCGCGTCGCGCACGATCGCCCAGCCGGT
Organism: Solirubrobacteraceae bacterium; assembly: GCA_035542555.1. GTDB lineage: Bacteria > Actinomycetota > Thermoleophilia > Solirubrobacterales > Solirubrobacteraceae > F1-60-MAGs163. The sequence continues at coordinate 9,552 of DATKLF010000134.1, forward strand.
GCGCGTCTCCCAGCTGGTCTCCAGGACCATCGTTCCGGGGATGTAGCGCCTGGCCGCGGGGACGCTCACCCCGGCGGGAGCCAGGCGAAAGCCGCCGGCGTCGCGGTCGAGGATCGCTGCGAAGACGCTCGGCGAGTCCATCCGCGGAAGGCACAGCCACTCGACGTTCCCGCTGGGCGCGACCAGCGCCGTCGTCTGGCAGTCCGACAGGAACGCGTAGTCGCCGATCGGCGGGAACGCGCTGGCGTGGTTCGGGTGGTCCTGAGCCCCCTGCATGCCTCCTCCTGTTGGCTGTGGCCGTCGGGGCGAGCCTATGCCACCAGGTATGTTGCGAGCACGAAGTGGAACGTCCGGCAGACCTGACCTCGATCGACGCGATCGCCTCGGCGCTCGAGCCGGTCACCCCGGCGCTCGGGCGGCTGAGCTCGCCGGACGGGGCGCTCACGCTGATGCTCAGCGATATCGCCGGCGCCGGCGCGCTCGAGTCGGAGCTCGGCGCCGAGCGCTGGGAGCAGCTGCTGCGCGACCATCACATGCTCGTCGAGCGCGTGCTCGCGCTGCACGACGGGCAGGTGGTGCGGTTCGAGCGCGACGGCTTCCTGGCCACCTTCAACAGCGCCCATGGCGCCCTGCACGCGGCGATCGAGCTGCAGCGCACCTTCAGCGCCGCGGACGGCGATCGCGACGTGACGCTGCGCATCGGTCTGCACTCCGGGTTCGTGATCGCGCGCCCCGAGGAGCTCCTGGGCCGCAACGTGGTCCTCGCCGCACGGATCGCGGCGCAGGCGCAGGGCGGGGAGATTCTCGTCTCCGGCGCGCTGAAGCAGTACACCGAGACCGATCCGCGCTTTGCGTTCGAGTCCCGCGGCGAGCATCACTTCAAGGGGCTCGTCGGCGAGTACCCCGTGTACCTGGTGCGCTGGCGCTCGCCGGGCGCGCGAGCTTGACTGAACTCCCTGCGACGTTAAGCTCGCACACGGGCAGCCCCTGAGGGGAATCAAGGAATGGCACTGAGAGGCGACGAGCTGCAGCGCGGCTCGGAGATCGCGGGCTACCGGATCGACGAGTTGGTCGGCCGCGGCGGCATGGGGGTCGTGTATCGCGCACGAAACGTCGCGCTGAACAGGATCTACGCCCTGAAGGTCCTCGCCCCGGAGCTGGCCCAGGACGAGCAGTTCCGCGAGCGCTTCAAGCGCGAGACCCGGATCGCCGCCTCGCTGCACCACCCGAACATCGTCGGCATCCACAACGCCGGCGAGCACGACGGCCTGCTGTTCTTCGTGATGGACTACGTGACCGGCACCGACCTGCACGAGGTCCTCGTGCGGGAGGGCGCGCTCGACCCGGGCCGCGCGGTCGAGCTGCTCGAGCAGTGCGCCTCCGCGCTCGACGCCGCGCACAGCCGCGGCCTCGTGCACCGCGACGTCAAGCCCGCGAACATCCTGATCACGATCAAGGACGGCGAGGAGCACGCCTACCTCACCGACTTCGGGCTCGCGAAGAAGTTCGACACCGCCTCGGCGATGACCGCGAAGGGGCTCATGGTCGGGACCGTCGACTACATGGCCCCCGAGCAGATCACGGGCAGCCGGACCGACGCGCGGACCGACATCTACGGCCTCGGCTGCGTGTTCTTCCAGATGCTCGCCGGGAAGGTCCCCTACGAGCGCGAGAACTCGGTCGCGACGCTCTTCGCCCACGTCCATGAGCCTCCGCCCCCGCTCGACGGCGAGATCACCGATGCCTACCCCGCCTTCGCGCCGGTGCTCGACAAGGCGATGGCCAAGGACCCCGCGGAGCGCTACTACTCGGCCGGGGACTTCGCGCGCGACGCGGCCGCGGCGCTGAAGGGCATGCGCTCCAGCTCCCCGCCGACGATCGTCGGAACCGGCGAGGCGACGCCGCTGCCGCGCGCCGCCATGGAGCAGGAAGACGAAGCGCAGGCCACCGTCATGCCTGCCGACCCGCAGGCCACGGCCGCGGGGGCCGACGCGGACGCGACCGTCCCGCCCACCCCACCGGCGGGGGCCGGGGCCGCGCCGCCCGCCGATGCGGGCGCGACCGCGCCGCCGGCCGAGCCACGCGTGACGGTGCCGCCGGCCGACCCGCCGGGGCCGATGGAGACGCGGCTCAGCGACCCGGAGCCCGACGCGGCGATGGAGACGAAGTTCAGCGACCCGGCTCCGGCGCCGGCCGCCGGCGCCGCGGGGGCCGCGGGGGTCGCGGGGGTCGCGGCCTCGCAGGCCCACGGCGATCCGGGCGCGCCGCGTGAGGTGCCGCCCTCAGGTCCCCCCGGCGGCGGAGACGGCGCCAAGGCCGGCGGATCGCGCCGGCGCGGCCCGCTCCTCGGGCTCGTCGCGGCAGCCGTGGTGGCGGCCGCGGCCATCATCGCCGTCGTCGTCATCAGCTCCGGCGGCTCGTCGAAGCCGGCCGGGACGCCCTTCGAGGCGGCCGCGCAGCCGGTGCCGACGAACCGCGTCACCGGCAGCGGCACGGCGACGGTGCGGCTCAACGGCGATGTCGCGGCGGTGAGCGTCGACGCCAAGGGCCTGCTCAACGGATCGCCGCACGCGATGCACATCCACGCCGGTGGCCAGGGCGAGTGCCCGCCCGCGTCGGCGGCGCGCCTGCACAACGGCCACCTGGCGATCAGCACCACCAACGGGATCAAGTTCTACGGGCCGCCGCAGGCGGCGCTGACCTCGAGCGGCGACACGAGCACGAAGAGCATCGTCGCCTTCCAGCGCTTCCCCACGTCGGGGAACATCCGCTACTCGCGCACGATCACGATCCCACCCGGCGTCGCGGCGGCGATCCGCGCCGACAACGCGATCATCGTGGTGCACGGCATCGACTACAACCACAACGGCGTCTACGACGACGTCCTCGACCGCAGCGAGCTCAACCGCAGCCTGCCCGGCGAGGCGACCGCTCCCGCGCTGTGCGGCCGGCTGGTGGCGACCAAGACCTCGACGGCATCGAGCGGGCGCTCCGCGCGGGTCACCTACGCCGTCGTGCTGCACCCCTTCGTCGCCCCCGCCGCGGCGCCGCAGAGCGGGTTCGCCCTGCTCTGCCACCTGCTCGGGATCAGCACGACAGCGGCCGTCGAAGCACCGTCGGGCGGCAGCCGGAACGCCTGACGACAGCCGCGGCCGCCGGCGGTCAGCGGGAGACGACGATCGTCGCCGTCATCCACGGATGCAGCGAGCAGAAGTAGTGGATCGTCCCGGGTGCCGTGAGGCGGATCGAGAACCTGGCGCCGGGGGGCATCCTCGGCGAGGAGGTGAACCGGGGCCCGCTCACGTACGTCACGTTGTGCGGGGAGCTGTCGTTGTTCGTCCACATGACCCGCTGCCCGACCCTGGCGCCCGCGTTGACCGGGGTGAAGTCCAGGCTCTTCATCACGACGCGCACCGTGGGCCCGGGCGGGGCCGCCGGGTGAGGCCCGGAGCCCGAGCTCGAGCCGCACCCGGACGCGATGAGCCCGACAGCCAGCAGCGGCGTGAGGGCTGCGCGCCCCAGGTTCGGCATCACGCTTCCTCGATGGCGGCCGGTCAGCCCGCCCGGTCCCCGTTCGCGAGACCCGCCGCCCGCGCGAGCGACCGGGCGTACTCGACGCTCGTGCGCGGGCGCTCGGCGGGCTCCTTGCGCAGCGCGGCCTGCAGCGCCTGCATGAACGCCGGCGGGATGTCCCGCCTGCGCGCCGACGGGTCGGGCGGCTCGTCCTGCAGGTGTGCCCACAGCACGTTCATGCCCTCGCGGTGCGCGAACGGCGGCCTGCCGCACACGCACTCGTAGACGACGCACCCGAGCGCGTAGGTGTCGGTCGCACCGGTCACGGGCTCGCCGCGGATCTGCTCCGGCGCCATGTAGTCGATCGTGCCCAGCGCCTGACCCGGCCGGGTGAGGACGGTGCCCTGGCTGTCCTTCGCCAGCCCGAAGTCGGTGATGTGCGCGTTCCCGTCGCGGTCGATCAGGATGTTCGCGGGCTTGACGTCACGGTGCACCATCCCGGCCTCCCAGAGCGCCTGGAGGCCGTCGGCCACGTGCGTGCAGATCCTCACGATGCTCTCCAGATCGAGGCGCCGCTCCTGCTGGAGGCGCTCGTCGAGCGTGGTGCCGTCGATCAGCTGCGCCGCCAGGTAGAGGACCCCCTCGTGCTCACCGGTATCGCGCACCGGGACCACATGCGGGTTGCGAACGGTCTGCGCGATCCGCGCCTCGCGCCGAAAGCGCCGCCTGAAGGTCTCATCGCGCGCCAGATCCTCGTTGACGAGCTTCAGCGCGACCGCGGTGCCGTCGCCGGCGGTCGCACGGTAGACCTTCCCCATTCCGCCCACGGCGACGAGCGAGTCGATGCGATACTCACCCATGAGGGTCCCGACGCGGGCGTCGGCCGCAGGGCTTTTCGGCTTATGGAGCATTGTCCCTCGCAGCGTGAGCATAGGTCATCGGCGCACGCCGCAGGACGGCCTGCTCCCGGCCTGCGCCCGCGGCCCGCGAGGTCCTGATGCGTGCGGCGGTCGGACTGTGCCCGTCCTGCGGCCTGTCCCCGCGCGACGGGGACCGGTACTGCTCGCGCTGCGGCGCCGAGCTGCCCGTCGGGCGACCGCGGGAGCGCCGGATCCTCGCGACGATCCTGTTCTGCGATCTGGTGGGCTCCACCGCGATGGGCGAGCGGCTGGACCCGGAGGCGCTGCGCAGCGTGCAGCAGGCCTACTTCGCGACCGTCTCGGCGGCGCTGCGCCGCCATGGAGGCGAGGTCGAGAAGTTCATCGGCGACGCCGTCATGTGCGTGTTCGGCGTTCCTCGTGCGCGCGAGGACGACGCCCTGCGCGGGTGTCGTGCGGCGCTCGAGATCGGGCGCTCGCTGGAGCGACTCAACGAGCGCCTGCGGCCCGAATGGGGCGTCGAGCTCCATGTGCGCATCGGCCTCAACACCGGTGAGGTCGTGGCCGGCGACGCGCGGCGCGGGCAGGCGCTCGTGACCGGCGATGCGGTGAACACCGCCGCGCGCCTCGAGCAGGCCGCCGGGGCCGACGAGGTGCTGATCGGCACGCTGACCCGCAGGCTGGCCGGGCGGTCGCTCCGGACCATCGACGTCCCGCCCGTCGCGGCGCGCGGCAAGGCCGAGCCGGTCGAAGCCTGGGAGCTGATCGGCGTCGGCCCGCGGCGCCGGCCATCCGGCGTCGCGTCCGCGCTCGTGGGGCGCACGCGGGAGCTCGGCGAGCTGCTGGCGCTGGCGCGGGCCGGACAGCCCGGCGCGCTGCGGATGCTCGTCGGCGAGCCCGGCATCGGGAAGTCCAGGCTGGCCGCCGAGGTCGCTGCACATGCCCGCGCGGCGGCCGTGATCCAGTGCCCGGCCCACGGCGAGGGCGCCGCGCTGTGGCCGCTGCGGGCGCTCGCCGAGGCCGCCGAGAGCGCCCGCGTGCCCGGCACCGAGGCGCTGCGGCGCGCCGCGGCGCTCGACGGCGACGGGCCGCCCGACCTCGCCGCCACCGGCGCGGCCCTGGTCGACCTCGTGCGTGCCTGGTCGGCCGGCGGGTCGTTCGTCCTGATCGTCGAGGACGCGCACTGGGCGCAGCGGCAGCTGATCGAGGCGCTCAGCGCCATCGACGGGGAGCCGGGGCTCGCGACGCTCGTGCTGCTCACCGAGCGCGCCGGCGGCGTCGCCGACCACCCGCGGCTGGTCGGGCGCGTGCTGGAGCTGGCGCCGCTGAGTGGCGCCCACGCGGACGCCCTGCTCGCAGGCTGCGGGGTCGGTGACGCCGCGCGGCGCAGCGTCCTGCGGCGCGCCGGGGCCGGCAACCCGCTGTTCCTCGAGCAGCTCGCCGCCGAGCCGCGCGACGAGCTGCCCGTCAGCCTGCGCGCGCTGCTCGGCGCCCGCCTCGACGAGCTCGACGACGCCGAACGCGACGTCGTCGACGCGGCAGCGATCGTCGGGCGCGAGTTCTGGCTGGAGGCGCTGCGCCTGCTCACGCCCGAGAGCGACGTCGCCGACGTGGGCGCCGCGGTCAAGAGTCTCATCGCGAAGGACCTCATCGTCCGCGGCCGCGCCGAGGCTCCCGGCGAGTCCCCCCGCGGGCTCACCGCCGTCTTCACCTTCGACGAGGCCTACAGCTTCCGCCACGCGCTGATGCACGACGTCGCCTATGTCGCGGCGCCGAAGGCGCGGCGCGCGACCGGCCACCAGCTGATGGCGGACCTGCTCGACGGCCGCGCCGAGGTCCCGGCCGCGCTCGTCGCCTGGCACCTGGAGCGCGCCGCCGACCTGCGCCGCGAGCTGCGCGGCGACTCGCGGCCGCTCGCGCAGCGCGCGGTGCGCAAGCTCGAGCAGGCGGGGCTCGGCGCGCACGCGGCCGGCGACGACGAGGCCGCGCGGCGGCTGCTGGAGCGGGCGGCGCGGCGCACGGCCGCGCTGTGAGGGCAAGCGCACGGGGAGCGGCTCACGCGAGCGCGATGCCGCCGGCCTGCGCCAGGGTGAGGTGGTCGAGCGCCGTGCCGGACGCCTCGCGCAGCCGCAGGCGGTCGACCAGCGGCGCGTGCCGCCCGCCGGCGAGCCCGTCCGCGATCAGCGCGGCGCCGTGGGCCGCGCCGCGCCCCCCGGGCCGCACGGGCGCGACGTGCGCAAGGCGCCGCCCGAGCGCGCCCGCCAATCCGGGGGTGCGGGCCATGCGACCGGTCAGCAGGATCTCGCGCGGCCGGGGGACCACCGCCGTCAGGGCGAGCACCGCCTTTGCGGCGGCCTCCTCGTAGGCCAGCCGGCGATCGGCCGCCGCCGGATCGCCCTGGGCCGGCTCGAGCTCGTCGCCGGCGGCCAGCAGACCGCCGGAGAACAGCGTCGCCTTGCGCAGGCGCGGCGCGAGCAGGTAGGCGACCTCGCCGTCGAGCGCCCCGCACGCGCGCGCGCCGGCGGGGCCCGAGGTGCCCCCGAGCCCGTCGACGATCTGCCCTGCGTCCACCGCGATCGCGGCCGTGAAGGCACCCCCCAGGTCGAGGAGGATGAAGGAGGTCTGCTCATACCCGACGCCCAGCCGTGTCGCCTGGTCCTCGATCGCGGAGGCGACCGCCGCGACCTTGTCGGCCGTCCCGAGGTCGATGCGGTTGTGCTTGCGCCGGCCGGGGACGGTCGGCAGATGGATCACCCCGGGGCCGAAGACGAGCGGCAGGCCGCCGGCAACCAGCGCGCGGATCAGCCCGCGCAGCCCGACGACGCCCTGGTCGCGGCCGCGCTCGTCCGCCCGCACGAGCACGATCAGCGACAGCGCGGCGTCGTCGAGCTGCGCGCCCGGCACGAGCGGCAGGCCGTAGCCCGCCGGCCCGAGGACCAGGTCGAACGGCCCGTGCGAGCGCAGCGTGCCGACCAGCTCCTGCGCCTCGGCGGCGAGGTCGCGTGTCGCGTACGAGCGCTCGAGCACCGGCACGCCGTCGTCCATGACGCAGACGTCCAGCGAGACGGTCCCCGGATCGATCCCGGCCACCCGCGGCGACACCGGATCACCCGAGCGCCAGCGCGAGGTCGTAGACGCCGTCGAGGTCGAGCAGCTGCCCCGGCGCCTCGAACAGGCGCCGCACGCACGCCCGCTGGAGCTTCATCTTCGGTCCTCCGACGGCCAGCGCGCCGAGCGCGAGCTTCCCCGCGCGCGGGGCGAGGTCGTCCCCCGGCGCCACACCCTCCACGCCGACCGGCTCGGTCGCGCTGATGTCGACGATCACCTCGATCGACGCGATCCCCTCCCACGCCTCGCGAGCGAGCACGCGCAGCCCCGCGGGCGCGCTGCACAGCACCACCCGGGCGCCGTCGAGCGCCTCCCGCAGGGCCGCCGAGCTCTGCGGCTCGATCACCGGCAGGCCCAGCTCCTCGGCGATCGTGAGCCCCGTCGCCCGGCGGTACGGGCCGGCTCCGAAGAGGTCGGACGGCAGGCCGCAGATCGCGACGTCGGCGCCCTCACGCCGCAGGAGCTCTGCGGCGCGCAGGCCCACCGGGCCTGCGCCGCCGACCACGGCGCGGGCGCCGGACAGCGAGACCGCCGAGCGCACCCGCGTGATCGCGGCGCAGGCCGTTGTGTTGCACCCGTTGGAGTCGTGCATCACCGACAGCCGGAACGGGTCGAAGAACACGTCGAGCGTCGCGCGCAGCAGCGCCTCGCCGTCGCGCACGCGCGAGCCGCCGATCCAGATCGCCGTGTTGACGAGGCCCGTCGGCCCGCGCGGGAACATGGCCGACTGCACGAGGCCCGGGATGTCGTCCACGCCGACGCCGCCATAGGGCAGGAGCACGTCGACGTCGGAGTCGATCGCCGCGATCGCGTCGAACGGGCTGGGGTGCGGATCGCTGTCGAACTGCAGCAGGACCTTCCTCATCGCGACTCCCTCCTGGCCGGCGTGGCGCGCCGCGGGCGGCCGCCCGGGCGCCGCGGCTCCTCGAAGCTCATGTACCCCCAGTCGAGCGGGCGCTCCTGCTGGTAGGCCTTGCGCAGCCCCTGCGCGATCGTCGCCTTCATGAGCTCCTTCCCGAGATAGAACGCGTGGCCCGGGTCGTCGACGTCGAGCTGGTCGAAGACCTCGTACATGTCGGCGCCGCGGACGAACCGCTCGGCGTTGAAGGCGTACAGGTGATCGCCCGTCGCGTACAGGCGGTAGTTCGGGTCGCGCACGCGCGCCTGCAGGTCGCGCAGCTCGTCCTCGCCCACCTCGGAGCGCTCCTCGTCACGCGCCGTGACGAGCGCCGCGTCGAGGTGCTTGGGCGGGCGGCGCAGGCGGTCCGCGAGATGCATGATCTGCGCGGCGAGCACCGCCTCGCGCACGGCCCCGTGCGCCCACCCGATCACGCTGGTCGTGAGCACGCTCGTGATGCGCAGCTCCTGGCAGAAGCCGATCAGCAGCGCGGTGACGCCGGTGGAGTCGGCCTCGGTGAGCTCGGTGAGGTTGCCGATCCCCATGAGCATCTCGGCGTGCGGATGGCGGCGGCGCACGTCGAGGTAGCGCCCGAGGCTCGCGGCGAAGCCGGCGCCGATCGGCGACAGGACGGGGTCGACGAGGAACGGCCTGCCGTCCGCCCGCAGCTGCGCGATCGCGGCGTCGAGCGGGGCGAGGTCCCCAGGGTCGTCGGGGATCAGCACCGGCGTGGCGCGCAGCTCGGCGGCGAGGCCGAGGGTGCCGGGGGTGAGGCTGAGCACGTACGAGACGCCCGCCGCGTCGGCCATCCGGATGTGCTCGGGGTCGAGGCTGTCGATGCTCAGGACGTGGCCGCGCTCCAGCAGCGCGGCGATCGTCGCCGGCCCCTCCTCGAGCCAGGAGCGGTCCAGCGACATGCCCAGGTCGATGACGTCGGCCCCCTCGGCCCGGTAGCGCTCGGCGCGGGCGAGCACCTCGTCGCGGTGCAGGTAGGGGACGTGGTTGATCTCGGCGAAGACGCGCACATCGCGCGGCCCGAGGGCGGCGCGCGCCTCGGCGCGGCCGAGCCAGCGCGGGAGCTCGAGCAGGTCGGCGGGCCCCTTCTCGACCGGCACGCCGAGCGCGTCCTCGAGGACCGCGACGTCGCCCTCGACCAGCCCCGGCAGGACCACCCGCTCGACGCCCGCGGGGAGCGTGAGTCGGCGCGCGATCCAGCTCGTGGTCATGAGGGCCGCCACGGTGATGTTCATCGCCAGCACCTCGTGCCCGCCCGGGAGCTCGAGGCGCTCCAGGACGTCGCGCAGGGCCGGCTCGGCGAGCCTGCCGGTGACGAACAACGTGGCCGGCGCGCCGCTCACGCGACCGTCCCGCCGTTGACGTTGAGGGCCTGACCGGTGACGAACGACGCCGCCGGCGAGACGAGGTACAGCACGGCCGCGGCCACGTCCTCGGGACGCCCCCAGCGCCCCATCGGCGTGGCCCGCTCCACGTCGCGGCGGAACGCGGGATCGACCTGCGCCCCGAACGCCGTCTCGATCCAGCCGGGGCACACGACGTTGACGCGTACGCGCGGCGCCAGCGTGCGCGCCAGGCTCTTGGAGTAGCCGACGATCCCCGCCTTGACCGCGCTGAAGAGCTCGGGGTTCTCGCCGGCCATGCCGGCGGTGGCGTGGTCCCACCCCATGTTCACGATCACGCCCCCCGACGACTGCGTGCGCATCACCTGACCGACCAGCGACGAGCAGCGGATCGTCCCGCGCAGGTCGACGTCGATCAGCCGGTCGAGCTTCTGCTCGGCCGCCCATGCGCCGGCATCGCCGGTGAGAACGTCCGCCCCGGCGTTGTTGACCCACGCGTCGATGCGCTCGAGCCGGCGCACCGCGCCGGCCACCGCCTGCTCGCAGCCCTCACGCGTGCCGACGTCGGCCTGCATCGCCGACGCCGCGCCCCCCGCGGCGGTGATCTCCTGCGCGACCGCGGCGGCGGCCGCGGCTGAGGCCCGGTAAGTGATCAGCACCTGGGCGCCGGCATCCGCCAGCGCCCGGGCGGTCGCCGCGCCGATGCCCCCGCTCGCCCCGGTGACGACCGCGCGCAGCCCGACGAGCATCGGCTCGGCGCCGCTGCACGCGGCCATCGCGCAGCTGTCCGCTGCTAGGCCTCGACGCCCGCCGCGAACGGGTGGCGCGCCTGCGGCGTCTCGGCGAGCACCTTGTCCACGCTCGGCTCACCGCCGATCGCACGGGCGATCGAGTCCTTCACGGCCTGGTAGTTGTTGTCGTAGATCTTCTGGTCGTCCTCGGCGTCCCAGTGGATGAAGACGCTGACGACGAGCACGAGATCGTCGACCTCGTCGCGGGGGATGATGCCTTCCTGCACCGCGTCGACGACCGCGCGGGATACGGCCGCCTGGGCGGGGCCGAAGAGCTGCACGGCCTGCTTGGCGCCCTTGATCGTCACCTTGTTCGTGATGAGCGTGTCGGGCTTGGCGGGCAGGTTCGGCGTGACGACGGCGAGGAGGTTCGTGTGGCCCTCGGTCTCGTTCACCAGGCCGGCCGCGAAGGCCTGGCCCACCGGCCCGCTCTTCGAGCCGAGCACGAGGTCGATGTGGGCGACCTCGTTGCCCTCGCCGACCAGGGCCTCGCCAGTGGACAGGATGCGCGCCATGTGATCGTCCTTTCGATCAGCGGGAGGAGGATACGGGTGGGCCGCCGGTAGGATCCCAAGTCCGTGGCCGACGGTGAGACTACCGACAGCCCGGGGGCCGGGTCCACCCACGACGCCCCCCCGTCGTCCGCCGCGGCAAGCGCCCTTCTTCGCCCCCCGCAGGCGGTCCGCCTGGCCGCCCAGCTGGCGTGCGTGCTGGAGGCGAGCGCGCCCAAGCCCGGCAACGTCACACCGGCAGCCGGCTTCGCGGATCTGACGTACGGCGAGCTGGTCGCGTGCGGCGTCGCGATCGGGCCGGGCCTGGAGGCCGCCGGCGACCGCGGCGTGGGCGCGACCGTGCTCGAGGCGGTGCGCGCGACGCGCCCGCACGCGTCCGGGAACCCGAGCCTCGGCATCGTCCTGCTGCTCGCGCCGCTCGCGCGCGCCGCGCTCCTGGAGCTTCCGGCGCCCGACCTGCGCGGGCGTCTGCGGGCGGTGCTCGCCGCGCTCGACGTGCAGGACGCGCGCGACGCCTTCGCGGCCATCAGGCTCGCCGGGCCCGGCGGGCTCGGCGAGGCCTCCGAGCACGACGTGCGCGAGGTCCCGTCCGTGTCGCTGCTCGAGGCGATGCGGGCCGCCGCCGACCGCGACGCGATCGCCGCCGAGTACGCGTCGGGGTACGCCGCCAGCTTCGAGATCGGGCTGCCCGTGCTGACCGCGGCCGCAGCCGCGGGCGTCCCGATCCTCGATGCGATCGTCGAGGTGCACCTGGCGCTGCTCGCCGCCGCCGGGGACACGCTGATCGCCCGCAAGTGCGGCCCGGCGGCCAGCTTGGACGCGCGCGATCGGGCGCGCGCGGTGCTCACCGCGGGCGGCACGCGCAGTCCGGCCGGGCGGGCCGCGCTCGCGCGCCTGGACGAGGCGCTGCGCCGCGACGGGCATCGCCACAACCCCGGCGCCACCGCCGACCTGGTGGCCGCCGTGCTCTTCATCGCCCTGCTGACCGGGGCCATCGGGGCCGGCCCGCCGCGGGCATGACGAGCAGGCGGACGCTGATCGTCGCGGTGTCGGCGCGGATGCTCGCGCAGCTGGCCGTCGCCGACGGGTACGACGTCATCGCCTACGACGCCTTCGGCGACCGCGACCTGCGGGCGCTGTGCCCGACAGTCTCGCTGGCGCACGAGCTCGGCGGCGCCGGCGGGCTGCAGCGGCTGGCGCGCAGCGCCGAGCGTGCCGAGGCCGGCGCGCTCGTCCCCGGGTCGGGCCTGGAGAACCGGCCGGACCTTGTCCGCCGCCTGGCCGCCGGCCGCGAGCTGCTCGGCACCGCCCCAGAGGGGCTGGCGCAGGCCCGCAACCCCGAGCTGCTCGCGGCCGCGCTGCGCGAGGTGGGGATGTCCGTCCCCGAGCTGGCGCGCGGCCCGCAGGATCTGCCCGCGGTGCCGGCGGGCTGGCTGCGCAAGCCGGTGCGCGGCGGCGGCGGACGCGGGGTGCGCCCGTGGCGCGGCGAGCCGCTCGGGGCCGGAGACATCCTGCAGGAGCGCCGCCACGGCCTCCCGTGCTCGGTCGTCGCGGTGGGCGACGGCCGGCGCGCGGCCGTGCTGGCGGTCAGCGAGCAGCTGGTCGGCGAGCGACGCCTGGGCGCGCGCGGGTTCCGCTGGTGCGGCAACGTCGTGCCGCCCAGGCTGCCCGAGGCCGAGCGCCGCGCGCTGGCGGCGCAGCTCACGCGGGCGGCCGAGGCCGTCGCCGCGCGCTTCGCGCTGCGCGGGGCGTTCGGCCTGGACGCGATCTGGGACGGGGCGCGGGCGTGGGTGATCGAGCTGAACCCCCGGCCGCCCGCCGCGCTCGAGCTCGCCGACGCGCTGCGCGGCGGCGGGACGTTCGACGCCCACGTCGTGGCGTGCCGCGGCGGCGGCCTTCCGCCGGCCGGGACACCCGCCGGCGCCGCCGGCAAGGCCGTCGTCTTCGCGCCGGTCGACTGCGAGGCGCCCGCCATGCAGCCCCATTGGGGTGCGGTGCGCGACGTGCCGGCGGCAGGCGAGCCGATCCGCCGCGGCGCCCCGGTCTGCACGCTGGTCGCGCGCGCGATGTCGCCCGGGGCGGTCGTCGACGACCTGCTGCAGCGCGCCGACATGCTGGCGCGCGAGCTGGCCGCCGGAGCGCTCGTCGATGCCTGATCGCGGCCTGCCGGCGGGCTGCGGCGGCTGCGGCTGCGTGTGCGACGACGTGCGCGTCGCCGGCGCGTCGATCAGCCCGGCGTGCGCGCCGGGCGCGGCCTGGTTCTCCCAGCGCCTGGAGCCCGCGCTCCCGCCTTCGCGCATCGACGGCCGCGAGGCCGACCCCGAGGCGGCGCTCGACGCGGCGGCGGGCATCCTCGCGCAGGCCGACGCGCCGCTCGTCTACGGGCTGGCGCGGACGAGCGTCGAGGCCGCCCGGTCGGCCGTCGGGCTCGCCGACCGCCTGGGGGCCCTGGTCGAGCCCGCCGGCGCGGTCCGCGACGGCGCCGGTGGGCGCGCCGTCGCGCTGCGCGGCGCGAGCACGGCGACGCTCGGGGAGATCCGCGACCGCGCGGCCACGGTCGTGGTCTGGCGCGAGGACCCCCTGACCACCCACCCGCGGCTGCTCGAGCGCCTGCGACTCGACGAGGCGCAGCGCGGCGCGCGGCGGCTGGTCGTCGTCGACGACCGCGAGACCGCGACTGCGCGCAGCGCCAGCCTGCACCTGCGCGTGCCGGCCACCGGCGACCTCGACGCGCTGCTGGCCCTGCGCGCCGCCGCGCGCGGGCTGCCCGCGCGGGCCGTTGGTGCGCTGACGGCGCAGGCGGCCCGGCGCCTGGTCGACGAGCTGCGCGGCGCGCAGAACGCCGCCCTGCTCCACGGCAGCGGCCTGGCGGCGCAGCCCGGCGGCCACCGGCGCGTGCTCGCGCTCCACGAGCTCGTGCGCGACCTCAGCGACACCTGCCACCTGGTCACGCTGGCGCTTCGCCGTGACGCCAACGCCGCCGGCGCCGAGGACGTCCTGACCTGGCAGACGGGCTTTCCGAGCGCCGTCGACCTGGCGAGCGGCGCGCCGCGCTCGTTCCCGGGCCCCACGAGCGCCGCGACCCGTCTGCGCGCCGGCGAGGTCGACGCCGTGCTGAGCGTCGCCGGCGACCCGGTCGTGGAGCTGGGAGGGGTGCCGGCCGGGGTCCCGATCGTGGCGCTGGACGCCGTCGAGACCGCCACGACCCGCGCCGCGCGGGTGGTCTTCGGCACCGCCGCCGTCGGGATCGGCGCAGCGGGCACCGTGCACCGGCTCGACGGCGTGCCGGTCGCGCTGCACGCCGTCGCCGCGCAGGCGCGACCGGGCGACGACGAGCTCCTGCGCGCGCTCGCCGCGCGCCTGGGCGGGGAGGCGCAGGGGTGCTGAGGATCGCCGGCGGGCGCGTGCACGACCCGGCCAACGGCGTGGACGGGGCGGTCGCGGACGTCTGCATCGCCGACGGGCGGATCGTCGCCGACGTGCCGGGGCACGCCCGGCGCATCGACGCGCGCGGGATGGTGGTGATGGCCGGCGGCGTGGACGTGCACGCCCACATCGCCGGACCGGCGGTCAACGCGGCGCGCAGGGTCCTGGGCGGCGAGCGCCGCGCGGACGTCGCGATGCGCGATCGTGTGCGCCGGTCCGGGACGGGCGGCACCGTCCCCTCCTCGTTCGTCACCGGCCACCGCTACGCGCTGCTGGGGTACACGACGGTGATCGACGCGGCGATCGCCCCGCTGGCCGCGCGCCATGCGCTCGCGGAGCTGCGCGACACGCCGCTGATCGACCCCGGCTTCCTGATCCTGCTCGGCGACAACCAGGTCGTCTACGAGCTGATCCGCGAGGCGGGCGGCGGCACGTCGCAGACGCTGCGCGACGCCGTGGCCTGGTGGCTGGAGTCGACCGGGGCGCTCGGGGTCAAGCTCGTCAACCCGGGCGGCGCGGAGCGCTGGAAGCGCGGCAACGGCCGCCTGACCTCGCTGGACGAGCCGGTCAACGAGCTCGGGGTGACGCCCCGCCAGGTGCTCGACGCGCTCGCGACGGCGGCGCACGAGCTGGGGCTCCCCCACCCCGTGCACGTGCACTGCCATGGGCTCGGCGTCGCCGGCAACGCGCGCACGACGCTCGACACGATGCGCACGCTCGACGGGCGCCGCGCCCATCTGGCGCACCTGCAGTTCCACGCGTACGGCGGGCGCCCCGGCGGGCGCCCGCGCTCGCGCGCCGTCGACCTGGTCGACGCGCTCAAGGCGCAGCCGGAGCTGACCGCCGACGTGGGCCAGGTGATGTTCGGCCCCGCGACGACGATCACGGCCGACGCCCAGATCTCAGCGGTGCTGCGCGACAGCGGGGACGCGGCATGGATCAGCGCGGACACCGAGGTCGAGACCGGCTGCGGGATCGTGCCGTACACCTACCGCCCGAGCAGCTACACGCACGCGCTGCAGTGGGGCATCGGGCTCGAGCTGTTCCTGCTCAGCCCCGACCCCTGGCGCCTGGTGCTCTCGACCGACCATCCCAACGGCGGCTCGTTCCTGAGCTACCCGCGGCTGATCCGCCTGCTGATGGACCGCGAGTACCGCAACGACCAGCTGCGCCGCGCCAACGAGGCCGCGATACGCCGCACCGTCCTGCTCGACGACCTCCACCGCGAGTACTCGCTGAACGAGATCGCGATCATCACCCGGGCGGGCCCGGCGCGCCAGCTGGGGCTCGCCGACAAGGGCCACCTCGGCGTGGGCGCCGACGCTGACGTCACCGTCTACCACGACCGCGCCGACCGCGAGGAGATGTTCGCCACGCCGCGCTACGTCATCAAGGGCGGCGAGGTCGTCATCGACGACGGCGACCTCGTTGCGGCGCCGCGCGGCCGCCTGCTGCGCGCCGGCGTCGCGCACGACCCCGAGATCGAGCGCACGCTGCGGCCCGCCTTCGAGCGGCGCTACACGCTCGGCTTCGATCGCTACGCCGTGAGCGAGCCCTGGCTGCTGGAGCCGGCGCGGCGCATCCCGGCCGCGGGTGAGCGCCCATGAGACTGCGGGACACCGAGGTCGTCGACACGTTCGCGGAGGCCTTCCCGATGCACGGGGCGCGGATCGTGATCACGGCCGACAGCGAGGCATGGGCGCTGGAGGCCGCGCGCTCGGCGACCGGCTTCGCGACGTCGGTGATCGGCTGCAAGTGCGAGGCGGGCCTCGAGCGCGCGCTGACGCCGGAGCAGACGCCGGACGCCCGGCCGGGCGTCAGCATCCTGCTGTTCGCCATGCGCCACGACGACCTGGCCAAGCGCGTCGTCGAGCGCGTCGGCCAGTGCGTGATGACCTGCCCCACGACGGCCTGCTTCGACGGCCTGCCCGCCGCCGCCGGGCGGGTGCCCTGCGGCGCCACGCTGCGCCACTTCGCCGACGGCTTCCAGGCGAGCAAGGTCGTGGCCGGGCGACGGTACTGGCGGATCCCGGTGATGGACGGCGAGTTCCTGGTGGAGGAGAGCCTCGGCATCGTCGAGGGCGTCGGCGGGGGCAACCTGATCCTGTCGGGCGCCGACGCGCCCGCCGCGCTCGCCTGCGCGCAGGCCGCCGCGGCGGCGTGCCGCACCGTGCCCGGCGTGGTGCTGCCGTTCCCCGGCGGGATCGTGCGCAGCGGCAGCAAGGTGGGCTCGCGCCGGGGTCGCCTGCCCGCGTCGACCAACGACGCGCTCGCGCCGACGCTGCGCGTCCAGGCGCCGCGCACGCTGGTCGGCGCGGACACCGGATCGGTGCTCGAGATCGTGATCGACGGCCTGTCGTTCGAGGCCGTGCAGGCCGCGATGCGCGCCGGGCTCCACGCGGCCGCCGGCGCGGGCGCCCAGCAGGTGACCGCCGGCAACTACGGCGGCGATCTCGGCCCCTTCCACCTGCACCTGCGCGACCTGCTGGACCGGCCCGCATGACGCTCGTGCTCACCCTGCGCGAGGCGCCGGGCGCGCGCGTCGACGCCGCGGCGCTGCGGCCCGACGCGCTCGCCGGTCTCACAGTGGAGGCGATCCGGCGGCTGGCGATCACCGTCGGCCGGCGCCCGGCGGCGGTGGGTGACCTCTTCGCCGTCAGCGGGGACGGCGGCCCCGACATGCGGGTCGAGGGCGACCTGCGCCGCGTGGACCGCCTGGGCGAGGGGATGGCGGACGGGCGCCTGGAGCTCGACGGCCCCGCCGGCGATCACGTCGGCGCGCGGATGTCCGGCGGCACGATCGTGGCCCGCGGCGACGTCGGCGCCTACGCCGGCGCCGAGCTGCGCGGCGGGCTGCTGCACGTCCGCGGCGACGCCGGCGAGGGCCTCGCCGCGGCCTATCCGGGGACGCGCGCCGGGATGCGCGGCGGGGAGGTGCTGGTCGAGGGGAACGCCGGCGACGAGGCTGGCGCGGGCATGCGCCGCGGCCTCGTCGCGGTCGGCGGCGCCGTCGGCGCCGGCGCCGGGCTGCGCATGCTCGCCGGCACGCTCATCGCCCTCGGCGGCTTCGGCCCGGAGGCGGGGATCTGCCTGCGGCGTGGAACGCTCGTGAGCGCGGGTGCCGTCGAGATCCCCTCGACCTACGCGTTCGCCTGCCGCTACCGGCCCCCCGCGCTGCGGCTGCAGCTGCTGCGCCTGGCCGAGCTGGGGCTGGGCGTCGATGAGCGCCTGCTGCACGCCACGTGGTCGCGCTGGTCGGGCGACCGGCTCGAGCTCGCCCGCGGCGAGATCCTCGTCCTCGAGGATGATGGGCGCCGCCGATGAGCTCCCTGAACGCCCGGGCCGCCGCGCTCGCCGACCGCATGGCCTCCGACGCCGTCCGCCTGGGCGTCGCGGTCCGCGAGGTCGCCGGGGCGCGCATCATCGATTGCGGCGCGGCGGCGCGCGGCGGCTACGGCGCGGGCGTGGCGTTCGCCGAGGTCTGCATGGGCGGCCTGGGCGCCGTGCGCCTGGAGCGCGTGGCGGTCGGCGAGCGCTCGGTGACGGGCGTCGGCGTGGCCACCGACCACCCGCTCGTCGCGTGCCTCGGCGCGCAGTACGCGGGCTGGCGGCTCGAGGAGGCGGGCTTCTTCGCGATGGCCAGCGGCCCTGGCCGCGCGCTCGCCCGCGCCGAGCCGTTGTTCGACGAGCTGGCGATCGACGAGCGGGCCTCGGTGGCGGTCCTGGCGCTTGAGACGCGGTCGGACCCGCCGGCGGCGCTCGTGGAGCGCCTCGCAGCGCGCATGGGCGTGCGCGCGGCGGACGTGACGCTGCTGATCGCGCCGACGGCGTCGATCGCCGGCGGCGTGCAGGTCGCCGCGCGCGTCGTCGAGACGGCCCTCCACAAGCTGCACGAGCTCGGCTTCCCCGTCGAGCGGGTGCTGGCCGGCGAGGGCACCTGCCCGCTCCCGCCGGTGGCGCGCAGCGACGGCGAGGCGATCGGCCGGACCAACGACGCAGTCCTCTACGGCGGCAGCGTGCAGCTCACCGTCGACTCCGACGACGACGCGCTCGCCGAGCTCGTGCCACAGCTGCCGGCGAGCGCCTCGGCCGACTTCGGCCGCCCGTTCGGCGCGATCCTCGAGGCGGCCGGCTGGGACTTCTACGCGATCGACCCCCTGCTCTTCAGCCCCGCCGTCATCGCGATCACGAACGTCGCCTCCGGACGCACCTTCTCGGCCGGGCACCTGGCCCCGGAGGTGCTCGAGGCGTCGTTCTGGGGCTGATGCGGGTCGTCGTCCTCGGGGCGCCGCGCACGTGGCACGCCCAGCAGCTCGAGCGGGCCCTGACCGACCGCGGCCACGAGGTCGTGGGCGTGCCGATCACCCGCGTGGTCTGCCACGTGCACGACGGTGTGCGCCTGTCGGATCCCGACGGCCGCACCCTCCACGACGCTGACGCGGCGCTGGTGCGCGGGATCCCGCGCGGGTCGCTCGAGCAGGTTGTGCACCGCCTGGACGTCCTGCACCTGCTCGAGACGCTCGGCTTGCGCGTCCTGAACGCCCCGCGCGCGATCGAGCGCACGGTCGACAAGCAGCTCGCCTCGGCGCTGCTCGCGCGCGCGGGGCTGGCGACACCCGCGACTGTGACCTGCGAGCGCTCGCAGGACGCGCTGACGGCGTTCGACGCACTCGGCGGCGACGTCGTCGTCAAGCCGCTCTTCGGCGCCATGGGGCACGGCATCGCGCGAATCGACGATCGCGACGTCGCACATCGCGTGTTCCGCGCGCTCGAGCTCGAGCGCGCGGTCTTCTACCTGCAGCGCACGCTGGCCGGCGAGCGCCGCCGCGACCTGCGCGTCCTGGTCCTGGGGGACGCCGTCCTGGGCGCGATCGAGCGGGTGACCGACCACTGGAAGGCGAACGTCGCCGGCGGGGCGCGCCCGGCCGCGGCCGAGCCGACGGCCGCGGAGGCCGAGCTCGCCGTCGCGGCCGCGCACGCCGTCGGGGCCGAGCTGGCGGGCGTCGACCTGCTGACGGTGCCCGGCCGGCCGACGCACGTCATCGAGGTCAACGGGATCCCCGGATGGCAGGCGCTGCAGCGCTGCACCGGCGTCGACGTGGCCGCGGCGATCGCCGAGCGGCTGGCCGCGGCGCGATGAGAGCGCCGGCGGTCATCGGGCTCGACGTGGGCGGCGTCTCGACCAAGGCCGCGACCGTCGACGCCGGCGCGGTGCGCACCGCCGCGCGCGCGTTCGAGGTCTGGCGCGACCTGCCCGCGCTGGGCGCCACCATCGCGTCCGTCCTCGACGAGCTCGACCCCGCCGGCGCCGCAGGCGTCGCGCTGACCATGACCGCCGAGCTCTCGGATGCGTTCGCGAGCAAGCCCGAGGGCGTGGCGTTCGTCCTGGACGCGGTCGCCCGCACGGGCCGGCCGGCGCGCGTCTTCACCGTCGACGGCGACTTCCTCGCGCCCGGCGACGCGCGTCGCGAGCCGCGCCGCGTCGCGGCCGCGAACTGGGCCGCGACGGCGGCACTGGTCGCCCGCGAGCTGACCGCAGCGCTGGTGGCCGACGTCGGGAGCACGACGACCGACGTGATCCCGGTCCACCGCGGGCGCGTGGCCGCGCGCGGCCGCACCGACCTGGAGCGGCTGCTCCACGACGAGCTGCGCTACACCGGCGCGCTGCGCACGAACGCCGCGGCGATCGCGCCGACCGTGCCGCTGCGCGGCCGCGAGTGCCCGGTCGCCTCCGAGCTGTTCGCCGTCAGCGCGGATGTGCACGTGCTGCTCGGCCATCTGCGCCCCGAGCAGTGCACGGCGCGCCTTCCCGACGGGCGCAGCGCCTCGCCGCGCGACGCGCGCGCCCGCCTGAGCCGCCTGGTCTGCGCCGACCCGGACGAGCTGACCGCAGACGAGCTGCTCGCGATCGCCGCCCGCCTCCACGAGCGCCAGGTGGCCGACATCGCCGCCGCGATGCGGGCGGTGGCGGGCCGGTTCGCCGACCCCCCCGCGGTGGTGGCCCTCGGCTCGGGGTCGTTCCTGGCGCGCGCGGCCGCCGAGCTGGCGGGGCTGGCCGCCGCGCCCGCGCCGGCCGTCCTGCGCGGCCCGGGCGGCGCGATCGCGCCGGCGGTGGCGCTCGCGATCCTCGGGGCACCGTGACGGCGCCGCTGGTGGTCAAGCTCGGCGGCGGCGTCGCGCGGCTCGGGGGAGCGCCGCTGCTGCGGTCGCTGGGCGCCGTGCTCAGCGCGGTCGCGGCTGCGCGCCCACTGCTCGTGGTCCCCGGTGGCTGGGAGTTCGCCGACGCCGTCCGCGCTGCCGCTGATCGGCTCTCGCTGCCCGACCGCACCGCGCACCGCCTCGCGCTGCTCGCCATGGAGCAGTACGGCGGCGTCTTGGCGACCGTGATCCCCGGCTCCGTCCTCACGCGCCGGCTGGACGGCCTCGGCGGCGGCCCGGCACGCGTCCTGCTCCCGGGGGACCTCGCCGACGAGCCGGCGCTGCCGGCCTCGTGGTCGGTGACCTCGGACTCGATCGCCGCCTGGGTCGCCGCCCGCGTGGGCGCCCCGTCCGCGGTCCTCGTCAAGCCGGTCGCGGTGCTCGCCGCCGAGCGGCGCGGCGGCGTCCACGTGCTGGACGCCGCGGCGCTCGAGCGCCTGCAGCGCACCGGCGGGGGGAGCGTCGTCGACGCCTGGCTGCCGACAGCGCTGCGGCGCTTCGGCGTGGAGGCCTGGCTCGTCGACGGGCGCGAGCCGGGGCGCGTTGCGGCCGTGCTCGAGGGGCGCGCCGAACCGGCGACGCGCATCACCCCGGGGTGACGCGCCCCTCGTGCAGGGCGGTGGCCACCAGCGCCCCGCTCGCGCCCGCGCGTGCCAGCGCCCGCAGGTCGCGGTCGTCGCGTACGCCGCCGCCGGCGAGAATCTCGACGCCCGGCAGCGCACGGGCGAGCTGCTGCACGGCCTGCAGCGCTGGCCCCGTGCCCATGCCGACGGCCGTCAGCTCGATCACGATCACCTCGCGGACGCCGAGAGCGCCGGCGAGCGGCGCGGCCGCGAGCGGCTCGCGGCCGGTCAGGCCCGCGAGCGCCGTGACGAGCCGCCCGTCGCGCAGGTCGACGCTCAGCGCGGGCGCCGGGCCGCCGGCCGGCGCCCGCGCCACCCGCAGCGACTCGGTGCCCAGGACGTTGCGCGCCGCGCCCGCCGCGGCCAGCGCGCGGGCGCGACGGGCCGTCGTCGCCCCGGCGTCCACCCACGCCTCGGCGACGGCGCTCACCTGTGCCAGCATCGCGGCGTCCGGCGCCGCGCCGGCGATCGCCGGCAGGTCGGCGACGTAGACCGGCGAGCCGCCGCACAGGGCGCTCAGGGCCCGCGCGACCGCGGCCGGCCGCGCGCTGTCGACGAGCGGGCTGCGCAGCGGGCGGTAGTCCGCGCGCGCGCCGCCGCGCGCGTGCACGACGACGCCGTCGCGCACGTCGATCACCGGGATGAGCCTCATCCGTGGAGCGACCGCGCCGCGCGCGCCACGAGGTCGGCGTCCAGCGCGCCCGCGCGGTCCCCGCCGTCGCAGACGGCCGAGCGCACGCCGACGAGGTCGGCCTCCACGAGCCCCAGCTGGGCGAGCGTCAGCTGCCCGGCGAGGCCGCACGTCCCGCCGGCGGCGCGCGTGCGCGCGACGAGCGCGCGCACCGCGTCCACCGTCAGCCACCCGTACAGCCCGGTGCCGTCCTTGACGCACGTGTCGACCAGGGCGCCCGAGATGCCGGCACCGGCGACGAGCGACGGCAGCACGTCGGGCGCCGGGCCGAGCCCCGGACGGACCGCGGCGTCGGCGTAGGCGGCCGCGATCACCCCGACTCCGGCTCCCACAGCCTCGCGGATCGCGGCCAGCACCGCGACGGCCTGCGGCACGTCGGCGAGGTGCCCCAGCCCCGCCTTGACGTAGTCGGCGCCCGCCGCCGCCGCACCCCGTGCCGCCAGGGCAGCCGTGTGCGGCTGCGCCGGCACGTCGCCGAGCGCCACGCTCACCGGCGCGCGGCCGCCGACGAGCGCGACCACCTGCTCCAGGACCGCCGGCGACGGCGCCCCGAGCGGCCCCTCGCGCGGGTCCTTGACGTCGACGATGTCCGCACCGCCGGCGAGCGCGGCCGCGGCCTCCGGGGGCGAGACGACGCTGACGAGCAGTCTCACGACACGCGGACGGTCGACTGCGCGGCCTGTACGGTCGCGCCGGACCGGGCGAAGTCGACCACGCGCACCTCCGTGTCGCGCGCGAACGACGCGCGCAGCGCCTGCGCGACCGCCGCGGCCCGCGCCTGGGACTCGACGATGCCGTAGACGGCGGGCCCCCAGGAGCTCTGGCCGACCCCCGGCACGCCGAGCGCCAGCATCGCCTCCACGAGCGCCGCCGCGCGCGGGTGGTAGACGCCCCCCTGCAGCTCCGCGAACGCGCCGCCCACCTCGCGCTGGATCTCCGTCAGCGCCGCGCCGAACTCGTCGATGTCCTGCTCGACGAGGCCGGGGAGCATCGCCGTCAGGAGCAGGTGGGCGACCCGCCCCGTGCCCGCGCCGGAGCCCTGCAGGCGCTCGAATGCGCCGTGCTCGGCCAGGCCGGCGAGCCCGCTCGCGCCCGCCGGCAGCGCGAGCACGCAGCGCCACGGCGCGGGCATCGCAATCCGTGCGAGCAGCGGGCTCAATCGCGTTCCGTCCACGCGCGCGCCGCCCTCGACCACCAGCCCCGGGGCCGCGAAGGTCCAGGACCCGACGCTCGAGCGCGCGCCGCGCCCTGCCGCCGCCGCGAGCTCCGCGGGGCCGGCGCGCACGCCCGCGACCTCGGCGAGCGCGCGCGCGATCGCCAGGCCGAGCTTCGTGCCGGAGCCCAGCCCGACGTGCGGCGGGATCGCCTCGCGCACGACGACGCGGACGCCCCCGCCGCCCCCGAGCGCCGCCCAGCAGCGCTGCGCGAACGCGGTCGCCCGCTCTGCGTCCTCACCGTCGACGACCGCCCCGTCGCCCGGCGCCGCGGACGCCTCGACGACGACGCGCGGCCACTCGACGCCGGTGCCGAAGCCGCCGAAGCGCCGGCGGCCGGTGCCCGCGGGGTCGAGCATCCCGAGATGGAGCCTGGCCGGGGCGCTCACGAGCACGCCGGTCATGCGCGCTGCTCGACGTGCCGGCGCACGTAATCCATCGCCTCGCGCTCGCGCGGGCCGGCGGTCTTCTCGACGAGCACCTGCAGCCGGTCCAGCTCGCCGCGGACCGCGTCGCGGTCGAGTAGCGCGATCCGCGAGGCGAGGATCGACGCCTCGACGACGGCGTGCCTGGCCCGGCACAGGCCGGGCGCCTCGCCGGCGCTCGAGCCCGCGGCCACCACGCGGGCGCGCACCTCGGACCTCGGCGTCGGGCCCGGTGCGGGGCGGATGTCCGTCACGGCGACCTCGCGGTACGCGCCGGCCCCCTCGATGATCGCCCCGTGGACCACGTCGGCGGGACGCACGCCGGGACGGGGATCGCCGAGCGCCGCCTGCGCGAACAGCAGCACGTCGCCGGTCAGGTGGACGACCGCCTCGCCGTGCCCTCGCAGGTTGCGCAGCGTGCGGGTCGCATCGAAGGGCCAGAAGACCAGGTCGGGGTCGCCGAGGCGCACGCCCATGGCAGCGCAGTTGACGCGCCCGTCGGGGCCGATCGTGGTGACGACCGTTTCGATCAGCGGCGCCGGCGGCGCTGCGTCACCCACCGCCCGCGGGCTCCTGCTGCGCACGCGCGCCGCTGCGGGCTGCGGTGACCTGCATCGGCGCAGCGTATCGCCGGCCCGGCGGCGGCCGGCCCGCGCACGACCTGCGACGATGGCCGCGTGGTACTCGCGCTGCGCGAAGCCCTCGAAGGAGCGACCCCCGCCGGCCACGAGGCCCTGCTCGTCCGCGAGGATCCGGACCCGTTCGCGCTCGTCGGGCGCTGGGCCGGCGGCGGGGCGCTGGTCGGCTCGCACCCGTTGCGGCGCGCGCTGCCCGGCGAGGATCCGTTCGACGTGCTCGCCCGGACCGGCGAGCGCCCGGCGGACCCGCCGGCCAGCTTCGTCGGCGGTGGCTGGTTCGGCTACCTAGGCTATGCGTCGGCCGGTGGCCCGGCGCACCGCCCACGGCGGCTGCCGTCGTCGTCGCTGGCGTTCTACGACCACCTGCTGCGGCTCGACCCGGAGGGGCGCTGGTGGTTCGAGGCGCTGTGGACGCCCGAGCGCGATGCGGCGCTGGCGGTCCGGCGCGGCGAGCTCGCCGCCCGGCTGCGTTCCGCGCGCTCGCGCATGCCGCGCCCGTTCACGACGGCGCCGTGGCGGATGACGCCGTCGCCGGCCGGGCACGCGCTCGCCGTCTGCGCCGCGCGGGAGCGGATCGCGGCGGGCGACCTCTACCAGGCGAACATCGCGGTGCGCCTGGAGTCGACGCTCGCGGGCGACGCGGTGGACCTGTTCGCGCGCGCGGCGGCCGCCCTGCGCCCGGACCGCGCGGCGTTCATGCGCGGTTCCTGGGGCGCGCTGGCCAGCCTGTCGCCCGAGCTGTTCCTCGAACGCCACGGCGACCTCCTCGCCAGCCGGCCGATCAAGGGCACGCGCCGCCGCGCCCGCGAGGGCGCCGAGCGCGCGCGTGACGAGCTCGCCGCCAGCGCAAAGGATCGTGCCGAGAACGTCATGATCGTCGACCTCGTGCGCAACGACCTCGGGCGCGTGGCGCAGTTCGGGTCCGTGCGCGTGCCGCAGCTCGCGGCGGTCGAGGCGCATCCGGGGGTCTGGCACCTGGTCTCCGAGGTCACCGCACGGCGGCGCACTGGCACCGACGACGCCGACCTGCTGCGCGCGAGCTTCCCACCGGGCTCGGTGACCGGCGCCCCGAAGATCGCGGCGGTCGGCGCGATCGACGAGCTCGAGTCGAGCGCGCGCGAGGTGTTCACCGGCGCGCTGGGGTTCGCCTCCCCGGCCGCCGGCCTGGAGCTGAGCGTCGTGATCCGCACGTTCGAGATCCACGGCGAGC
>DATKLF010000135.1:0-30042 GCA_035542555.1 Solirubrobacteraceae bacterium
GCGCGGCTTCGGCGCGCGAGGCGGCTGCGAGGCGCTCGGCGGGGCGCTGACCGGGCTCCGGCGCCGCGGGCATCGGCACGCCCGCGACCTCGTAGGCCTCGTCCTGATCGAGCGTCTCGCGGTCGAGCAGCCGGGCGGCCAGCGCGTCCAGGCGCGGGCGTTCGCGCTCGAGCAGCGCGATCGTGTCCTGCTCGGCCGACTCGATGATCTTGCGGACCTCCGCGTCGATCACCTCCTGCGTCTGCGCGGAGGCCTCCGCCACCCCCGGGAGGAACGGCCCCTGGCCGTCGGCGGGCGCGACCGCGACCGGACCGATGGCCTCGCTCATGCCCCAGCGCGTGACCATGCTGCGCGCGATGCGCGTCAGCTGCTGGATGTCGGACTCCGCGCCGGTGGTCGTCTCGCCGTAGACGACCTGCTCGGCGGCACGGCCGCCGAGCATCACGCGGATGCGTCCGAGCAGCTCCTGCTTCTCGTAGCCGTACTTGTCGGCCTCCGGCGTGGACAGCGTCACACCGAGCGCCTGTCCCCGCGGGATGATCGACACCTTGCGCACGGGGTCGGCGCCCGGCGTGAGCATGCCGACGAGCGCATGCCCGGCCTCGTGGTAGGCGGTGCGCTCGCGGTCCGCGCGCGTCATGACGACCTGGCGCTCGGCGCCGAGAACGATCTTCTCGATCGAATCGGTGAAGTCCGCGGTCGTGATCGTCTGGTGTCCGCGGCGCGCGGCGAACAGCGCCGCCTCGTTCACGAGCAGCGCGAGGTCCGCGCCGGTCATGCCAGGGGTGCTCGCCGCGATGCGCGCGAGGTCCACGCTGTCGTCGAGCGGCATCCCGCGAGTGTGGATGCGCAGGATCGCCTCCCGACCGACGCGGTCCGGCGGCTGCACGGCGACACGGCGATCGAAACGGCCGGGCCGCAGCAGCGCCGGGTCGAGGGCGTCCGGTCGGTTCGTGGCGGCGATGACGATCACGCCCTGCCCGCTCTCGAAGCCGTCCATCTCGGTGAGAATCTGGTTGAGCGTCTGCTCGCGCTCATCGTGGCCGCCGCTGAACCCGCCGGCGGCGCTGCGAACCCGGCCGATCGCGTCGAGCTCGTCGATGAAGATGATCGCCGGCGCCGCCTCCTTGGCCTGCTTGAAGAGGTCACGCACGCGGCTCGCGCCGACGCCGACGATCGCCTCGACGAACTCGGATGCCGACGCCGAGAAGAACGGCACGTTGGCTTCGCCGGCGACGGCGCGCGCCAGCAGCGTCTTGCCGGTGCCAGGCGGGCCGTAGAGCATGACGCCGCGCGGGATGCGCGCCCCCAGCTTCGCGTACTTCTGCGGCGACTTCAGGAAGTCGACGATCTCGGTGAGCTCCTCCTCGGCCTCGTCGATCCCCGCGACGTCGGCGAACGTGACCCGCGTCTGCGACTGGTCGGCGCGCCGGGCGCTGGAGCGCATGAACTGGCCCAGGCCGCCCGTCCCGGCGGCCGCAGCGCGGCGCATGAGCCACAGCAGCCCGACGACGATCAGGATCGTCGGCCCGAACGCGAGGATGAAGGTCCACAGCGTGCTGCGACCTGTGTCGACGGGCTTCGCGTTGAGGATGACGCCCTCGGACTCGAGCGTCTTCGTCAGCTCGTCGGTGTTGACGAACGTCGGAACCTGCGTCTTGAAGTGCTCGACGCTGACCGCCTTCTTGGCACCCTCGGCCTGGTACTGCACCGCCGACTTCAGCGTGCCGTCGATCGTCTCCGCCTGCGAGGAGATCTCCTTGACGTTTCCCGCGTCGACCTGCTGCAGGAAGAACGGGCTGTAGGGCACCTGCGTGGCGCTCTGGGGGCGCCCCGTGACCAGCGCGAAGATGATGTTCACGGCGAGCAGTGCCAGCAGCAACAGGCCGAGTGTCCGCCGGCCGCGGCGCGGCACCATGCCCGGCTTCTGCGGCGGCGCCCCGCGGCCGTCCGAGGACGGCTCGATGCGCGGCCAGGGCGGCGGCTCCTCCCCGCGGCCGCCGGGCGGACGATCCGGCGACGAGCGCCCCGGCCGGTCGGGGGTGCTCGTGCGAATGTTCCTGGGCGGAGCCGGCATCGGCGTGCTCGTGATCTCCCCGCCGCGCCCCCTCAGCGCAGCGCGTCGATGTCGTCGAGGAACCCAGGGTAGGACACTGCGGCAGCGTCCATCCCGCGCACCTCGACGCCCTCCTCGGAGGCGAGCCCCGCGATCGCACCGAGCATCGCCATCCGGTGGTCGCCGCCGGAGTCGATCGCCCCGCCGCGCAGTCCGTCGGTGCCACGCACCACGAAGCCGTCCGCGGTCGCCTCGAGGTCGCCGCCGAGGGCGCCGAGTCCCTCCACCACGGCCGCGATCCGGTCGGACTCCTTCACGCGCAACTCCTGGGCGCCGCGCACGACGGTCTCCCCCTCGGCAAAGCAGCCCAGGAGCGCCACGAGCGGCAGCTCGTCGATCGCCAGCGGCACCTCGTGCGGCTCGACGGTCGTCCCGACGAGGGGCCCGGCGGTCACGTCGAGGTCGCTCGTCGGCTCGGCGTGCGCAATCGCGTCGCCGGCCGGCTCCTCGAGGTCGCCCAGGACGATGCCACCCATCCGCTGCGCGATCCGGATGAACCCGGTGCGCGTCCAGTTCACGCCGCAGTCCGTGATCACCAGGCGCGAGCCCGCGACCAGCAGCCCGGCGGCGATCAGAAACGCCGCCGACGAGGGGTCGGCCGGCACGCTCAGCGTCGAAGGCAACGTGAGCTCGTCGACGCTCCCCACGGTGAGCGCGGCCCCGGTGCGCTCGATCGGCACGCCCGCAGCGGCCAGCAGGCGCTCGGTGTGGTCGCGACTCGGCTCGGGCTCGCGGATGGTCGTCTCCCCCGTCGCCAGCAGCGCCGCGAGCAGCAGGCAGGACTTGACCTGCGCGCTGGCCACCGGCAGCGCGTAGTCGATCCCTTGCAGCGATGCGCCGGTGATCGTGAACGGCGGGAAGCGGCCGTCGCGCGCCTCGATCCGCGCGCCCATCCGGCGCAATGGCTCGGCCACCCGGTCGACCGGTCGGCGGCGGATCGACGCGTCGCCGTCGAGCGTGAACGCACAGTCCTGCTGGCCGGCGAGCCACCCGGGCAGAAGCCGCATGAGCGTGCCGGCGTTCCCCACGTCGATCACCGCGTCCGGCTCGCGCGCGCCGCGCAGGCCGGTGCCGCGGATCACGAGCTCGTCCGGGCGGCGCTCGACGAGCGCCCCGAGCGCCTCGATCGCGTGGAGCGTCGAGTTCGTGTCGGCCGCGTCGAGGTAGTTGCACACGTGCAGCGGGATGTCCGACATCGCGCCGAGCAGCGCGAGGCGATGCGAGATCGACTTGTCCGCCGGCGGGACGACGGAGCCCTTGAGCGGCGGGGAGGGGTCGAAGCGGGCGATCACGAGACCGGGATGCCGAGCCCGGCGATCAGGCCGATCGCGCGGTCGGCGTGGCCCTCCGGCACCCACAGGGCGACCACGCCGCTGCTGTTGTCCGGTGAGGGGCTGAGCGCCATGTCGGTGATGTTGACCCCCTCGCGCCCGAGCGTCAGCGCGATGTCGGCGATCACGCCGGGGCGGTTGGGGACGGCGGCGCGCAGCTCGCGCACCGGCCCACCGGCGAGGCCCGCCTCGAGCAGGGCGCGGCGCCGCTCGCCGGCCTCGCGCTGCCAGCGCTCGAGCGCCTGGGCGTCGTCGGCCGCGAGCGCCGCGCGCACCGCCTGCAGGTGCTCGATCGTGCCGTCCAGCTCGCCCATGAGCGCATCGCTGTTGGCCCGGTAGATCCCCGTCCAGATGTCCGGATTCGCGCCGGCGACGCGCGTTGCGTCGCGGAAGCTCGGCCCGGTGGCGGGCATGCGCTCGCCGCCCAGTGCGCCGGCGGCCTGCGCGACGAGCGCGTTGGCGAGCACGTGGGGCAGGTGCGACACCGCGGCCATCATGCGGTCGTGGTCGGCGGGATCGACGACGTGCGGACGCGCGCCGATGCCCGTGAGCAGCCGGTGCACGCGCTCCAGGAGCACCCCGCTCGTGGTCGGCTGCGGCGTGAGGTACCACGTCGCGCCGTCGAAGAGATCCTCGCGCGCGTGCTCCACGCCGGAGACCTCCGCCCCCGCAAGCGGGTGTCCGCCGACGAAGCGCTCGTCCCCGCCCGCCGCTGCGACGACACCGCGCTTCGTGGAGCCCACGTCGGTGACTGCGCAGGCCTGCGGCGCGGCGGCGAGCACGTCGCGCGTGACCTCGGGCAGGACGTCCACCGGCGCGCAGACGACGGCCACGTCCGCGCCGTCGAGCGCGGTGCCGGCGTCCGCGCAGGCCTGATCGAGCGCTCCGAGCTCGACACCCTGCGGCGCCCGGCGCCCGGTCCCCCGCACCCGCGCGCCCAGCCGGCGGCGGGCGGCCATGCCGACCGACCCGCCGATCAGCCCGGTGCCGATGACCGCGACGGTCAGGCGCTCGCTCAAGCCGCCTGCGCCGCCCGCAGGAAGGGCCGCTTGCCGGCGATCTGCGCGACCTGCTCGACCTTGCGCGCGTAGGCGGCGAACTCGGAGGCGCGCAGCGCCTGGGGCCCGTCGCAGATCGCCTCCTCGGGATGGGGATGCACCTCGACGATGATGCCGTCCGCACCGGCGGCTGCCGCGGCGAGCGACAGCGACTCGACCAGGTCGCGGCGCCCGGCGGCGTGGCTCGGGTCGACGACGACCGGCAGATGGGTCATCTGCTTGAGCACCGGGACGGCCATCAGGTCGAGCGTGAAGCGGTAGGCGGTCTCGAACGTGCGGATGCCGCGCTCGCAGAGCATGACCGCCTCGTTGCCCTCCTTGAGGATGTACTCCGCGGCCATCACGAGCTCCTCGAGCGTGCTGGCCAAGCCGCGCTTGAGCAGGACGGGCCGGCCCGCGCGCCCGAGCTCGGAGAGCAGGCCGTAGTTCTGCATGTTGCGCGCGCCCACCTGGATGACGTCGGCCACCTCGAGCACGGGCTCGACGTCGCGCGCGTCCATCAGCTCCGTGACGATCGGCAGGCCGGTCTGCGCCTTGGCCTCGGCGAGCAGGCCGAGCCCCTCGACGCCCAGCCCTTGGAACGAATAGGGCGAGGTGCGCGGCTTGTAGGCCCCGCCCCGCAGCATCGTCGCGCCGCCGTCGCGAACGGCCTCGGCGGTCGCCAGCAGCTGGTCGCGCGACTCGACGGTGCACGGGCCCGCGATCAGCGCGAAGTGCTCGCCGCCGATCTTCGCGCCGGCGATGTCGAACACGGACGCCTCGCGATGCTGGGCCTTGGAGGCGAGCTTGTAGGGCTTGAGGATCGGGACGACCTTGTCGACGCCGGGCAAGCCGTCCAGCTCGAGCTGGCCGACGCGCACCTCGGTGTCGGTGTCGCCGATCGCGCCGATCAGCGTGACCTCGGCGCCGCGGCTGGGGTGGGCGGTGCCGCCGACCGACTCGATGCGGTCGATGACGGCCCGCACCTCGGAGTCGGTGGCCTCGGGACTCATGACGATCAACATTCCTTCGTTCAGTTCCTTCTCGCGTACATGGCGATCTCGACAGGGATACGACCGGGGTTCCGGTCAGGAGCAGGGCGCTCCGGTGGTTCGGCGCTCGACCCGGGGGCCATGGTGCGGCGGCCCCGCGCGGGACCGGCCGAGCGCCTAGCTAAATCGCCAGGAGGCGGGATAGGCGTAGCCGAAGGAGGACAGCGCTGCGCTGATCGCGGACGTCGTTGCGCTGTGGGCCTCGCGGCTCATCACGCGCCATTGAAGCACATCGCCGCGCCGCTGTGAACCGGCGATGCGCCCGGGTTCTCAGACCAGGTCGCGCATGCCGGCCAGGAAGCGCGCGTTCTGGGCCGGCGTCCCGTAGGAGACGCGCAGCCAGCCGGGCCGTCCGAGCGCGCCGCCGGCGCGCACGCGCACGCCCCCCGCGGCGAGCCCGTCGACGACGCGGCGCTCGGCCTCCTCGGGGGTCTCGTCACCGCGCGCGGGCACCTGAAGCCAGCTGAAGTTGGCCTGCGAGGCCGCCGCCTCGATGCCCAGCTCGGCGAGCCCGTCCTCGATCTCGACGCGCGCCAGCACCGCGCGCTCCACGCGCTCGGCGACGGCGTCCTGGTGGCGCAGCGCCTCGACGGCCGCCGCCTGCGCCGCCGCGTTGCAGAAGAACGGCTGGCGCACCTGGTTGACCGCGGTGACGAGCTCGGGTGACCCGCACAGCGCGAAGCCGACGCGCAGGCCCGCCAGGCCGTAGACCTTGCTGAAGGTGCGCAGCAGCACGAGGTTCGCGTGCGCGTCGAGCAGGTCGAGTGTCGCGTCCGGGTCGTCGAGCGTGTTGAACTCGCAGTAGGCCTCGTCGACGAGCACGCAGACGTGGCGCGGCACGCGCGCGACGAAGTCGGCGATCCGCTCGCGCGTCACGGCGGTGCCCGTCGGGTTGTTCGGGTTGCAGAGGATCACCATGCGCGTGGCGACCGTGATCTCCGCGAGCATCGCCTCGAGGTCGTGGCAGTCGTCCTGGTCGAGCGGGACGCGCACACCGGTCGCGCCGGCGGCGGCCTCGAGGTGCGGGTAGACCGAGAACGACGGCCAGGCGTAGACGAGCTCCGCCCCGGGCTCGAGCAGCGCTTCGCCGAGCGCGAGCAGCACGTCGCAGGATCCGTTGCCGATCGCGATCCGCGCGGCGGGCACCCCGTAGCGATCCGAGAGCGCGCCGCGCAGCTGGGCGTTCGTCGGGTCCGGATAGCGGTTCAGGCCGCCCAGGACTCGCGTGATCGCCTCGATGACCTGTGGCAGCGGCGGGTCCGGCGACTCGTTGGAGGCCAGCAGCGCGACGTCCTCGGGGAGCGCGTAGGCGGACGCCGCGGGGTAAGACGGGATGCGCCGCACGCGCGCGGAGTACTCGATGCTCACGCTCCGATTGTGCCCTACGCCTCAGTCGATCGGCCCGCCGGCGCGCTGTTCGCCCTCGGGCAGGTGCGCGTCCCGGCCGACGTAGCCGCCCTTGCCGCCTACGACCAGCACGACGGCGTCCTCGTGGGCGACGTTGCGCAGGCGGCGGATCGTCGTCGCGGCGACGCGCGCGAGGCCGCCGGGCGCCAGGCGCTGCACCGTGCCGTCGCCGAACTCGAGCTCGACGAGTCCGGCGTGCACGAAGTACAGCTCCTCCTGCTCGTCGTGAAAGTGAGCCCCGGCCTGGTAGCGCGGGGGCAGGACGATGGCGTTCACGCCGAAGGCCTCGACGCCGAGCGCACGGCGGATCTTGCGAAAGCCGTAGCCCTCCCCCAGGGCATCGAGTGAGCCGACGGTGTAGCCGGCGCCCTCGATGACGGTGTCGACCACTGGCGGTTCGCTCATTGGGCACTCTCCAGATCGGTGCGCAGGGCCCGGGCCTCGCGCAGGTAGACGTGCCGTGGCTGATGTGCCGCCTCGGCGTGGTACTGCATCAGCACCCGGATCACGCGCGGCATCGCCCCGGGGACATCGATCTCGCGCACGCACAGCAGCGGGACGCGCTCGAAGCCGATCGCCCGCGCGGCGACCGCCGGGAACTCGGCGTCGAGATCCTCGGTCATCGTGAAGATGCAGCTGACCACGTCCTGGGGCTGCAGCGCGTTGCGATCCAGGAGCTCGCGCATGAGCTCGGTCGTCGCCGCGAGGATCGCCTCGCGCTCGTTGTCATCGACGGTGATCGCGCCGCGCAGGGCGAACAGACGCATGGCGCGCGGCATCATCGCACTCGCCGGAGGCGGCGCGCAGCGCCGCGATCTCCTTCGCCGTCAGGCGGCGCGAGGCGCCCTCGCGCAGGGTGCCGAGCTCCAGCGGACCGAAGCGAACGCGGCGCAGCTCGCGGACCGGGTGGCCGATCGCCTCGCACATGCGCCGCACCTGGCGCTTGCGGCCCTCGCGCACGGTGATCTCCAGCTCGTGGTTTCCGAGGCGGCGGACGGCGGCCGGCGCTGTACGACCGTCATCGAGCACCACGCCTTCGCGCAGGCGCCGCAGCGCTGACTCGCGCAGCGCGGGCCCGCCGACGGTCGCGCGGTAGGTCTTCGACACCTCGAAGCGGGGGTGCGTGAGCCGGTGGGCGAGCTCGCCGTCGTCGGTGAGGAGGATCAGGCCGGTCGAGTCGGCGTCGAGGCGCCCGACGGGGTAGAGGCGACGTGCGCCGGGCGGGCGCACGAGCTCGACGACGGTGGGGCGCCCGTGCGTGTCGGCAGCGGTCGACACGACGCCATGCGGCTTGTTCAGCACGTAGACAACACGCACCGCGGATGCCGGGGCAACGCGTTCGCCGTCGAGCTCGATCCGCTCAGTGCCGCTGACGTCGCGCGCGGGGTCGGTGACGAGCGCCCCGTCGACCGTCACGCGGCCCGCCCGGATGAGCTCCTCGGCGGCGCGGCGCGAGGCCACGCCGGCGTGGGCGAGGTGCTTGGCCAGGCGCATGACCCTGCCACCATAGGTGACGTCATGGACCTCGACCTGCTGCAGCGCACGCTCGACGCGCAGGGTCAGCCGCCGTACCGCGCTCGCCAGGCCTGGGCATGGCAGGCGCGCGGCGCGCGCGAGTGGGAGGCGATGTCCGACCTGCCGGGGGCGCTGCGCGCGCAGCTCGCCGAGCGCGTCCCGTTCTCGACGCTCACGCTGGAGCACGAGGCCACGGGCCGCGACGGCACGGTCAAGGCGCTCTTCCGCACGCACGACGACCGGCCGGTCGAGGCGGTGCTGATGCGCTATCGCGACGGCCGGCGCTCGCTGTGCCTCTCCTCGCAGTCGGGCTGCCCGCTCACCTGCACGTTCTGCGCGACGGGCGCGATGCGCTTCGGGCGCAACCTGACGGCCTGGGAGATCCTCGACCAGGCGCTGCACTTCCGGCGCATGTCGCGCGTCGATCACTGCGTGTTCATGGGCATGGGCGAGCCGCTGATGAACCTCGAGCAGGTGCTCGGCGCCTGCCGGCGGCTCCCAGACCTGGGGATCGCGAGCCGGCGCACCGCGATCTCGACGGTCGGCTGGCTGCCGGGCATCGACGCGCTTGCTGCGCAGGACCTGCCGCTGCGGCTCGCGCTCTCGCTGCACGCCCCGGAGGACGCGCTGCGCAGCCGGATCATGCCGGTCAACGAGCGCTGGCCGCTGGCCGACGTGCTGGCCGCCTGCGAGCGCTACTACGACGCCAAGCGCCGGATGATCTTCATCGAGTACGTGATGCTGTCCGGCGTCAACGACCGCTACGAGCAGGCGCTGGCGCTCGCCGAGCTGCTCGACCGCCGCAAGTTCAAGGTCAACCTCATCCCCTACAACCCGACGGACTCGGTGTACCGCGGCTCGAGCCGCGAGGCGATCGCGGCGTTCAAGGCGGTCCTTGAGCAGCATGGCCTGAACGCGACAGTCCGGCTCACGCGCGGACGCGACATCGACGCGGCCTGCGGCCAGCTCGCCGCCAAGGCGCTCGCCGGGACGCGCACCTGAGGCGCCCGCTTCGTCACAGATCTGCAACGAGATTGCGCCAGCGCCCGCGCGATCAGCCGTGTGCGGCGCAACCGGTGCGAGAAATGCCCGGTATGCGGGAGGAACTCGACCCGGACGCACCGCCCCCGGCGCGGCATGACCCCGCGGCGCGTGAGCGATCGATCGCGGCGCTGGCGGCCAGGCAGCATGGGCTCGTTACCATCGCGCAGCTCTCGGCGCTGGGGTTCGGTCGCTCGGCGGTCGGCCGCCGGGTCGACGCCGGTCGGCTGCATCGAGTGCACCGCGGCGTCTACGCCGTCGGCCACCCCGTGCTGACGACGCCGGGACGGCGGCTGGCGGCGGTGCTGGCGTGCGGCCCCTCGGCCGTGCTCAGCCATACGAGCGCCGCGGCGATCTGGGAGCTGCGGGTGGACGATGGCGGGATCACGCATGTGACCGTGGCGCGCGCGCTGCGCGCCACGCCGCGCGCCGGCACCAGGGTCCACACCACCCGGCGGCTCCCATTGGAGGAACGCGCCATGGTCGACGCGATGCCGCTGACGAGCGTCGCCCGCACGCTGGTCGACCTCGGTGACGTTCTCAGCGCCCGCCGGGTACGCGGCGCGTTCGTCCGCGCCGAGCAGCTGCGCCTGATCGACATGCGCGCGGTGCACGCTGCGCTCGCGGGCGCGCGGCACCGCCCGGGCGCCGCGATCCTGCGCGAGGTCCTGCGCGGATACGACCCGCGCTGGCAGGACACGCTCTCACGACTCGAGCTCCTGACGCTCGACGTCCTGGCGGCCCACGACCTCCCCGAGCCGGAGGTCAACGCCTGGATCGAGAACCGGTACCTCGCAGACTTCCTGTGGCGCGAGCAACGCGTGATCCTCGAGAGCGATGGCGACGCGGTGCACGCCACGCCCGGGGCCCGGCGCGCCGACGCCCGTCGCGATCGCGACCTCGCCCGTCGCGGCTACCGCACGCTCCGCGCAACGACCGAGGAGCTCCACCACCGCCCGCACGAGCTCGCCCGGCGGCTGCGCGGCGCCCTCAGAGCCCGCTGAACGCCGCCTCGCCGACCGGCTGCTCGGGCTGCTGATCGGGCGCCCCGCCGCGGGCCTCGCCCGCGCGGACGAGGCGCTCGCGCAGATCGGCCTCCTCCTCGGGCGTCGGATCCCAGGCCGTGGGGTCGGGAAGGTCGTCCAGCGAGCCCAGCCCGAACAGCTTGAGGAACAGCGGCGTGGTGCGGTAGAGGACCGCACCGAACTGCGAGCGGCCGGCCTCCTCGACGAGGCCGCGTTCGAGCAGCGTGCCGGCGGCCGAGTCGGCGCTCACCCCGCGGATCCGCGTGATCTCGGGTCGCGAGACCGGCTGCAGGTAGGCGACGATCGCCAGCGTCTCGGCCTGCGCCGGCGTGAGCGGCGCCGTGCGCGGCCGCGCGAGCAGCCGGCGTGCGGCCTCTTCGCTCTCGGGGGTCGTCGACAGCGTGAAGCCCCCGGCGAGCTCACGCAGCACCAGGCCGCGCTCCCCCGGCCCCAGCGCGGCGCTCAGCTCGGCGAGCGCCTCGGCGAGCTCGTCCTGCGAGCATCCGGCGGCCTCGGCGAGATCCCGCGCGCCTACCGGCTCGGGGCTCAGGAAGAGCAGCGCCTCGACGATCCGTGCGAGCTCGCTCATGGCGCGCCCCCGACGGCGCGCAGGCCGGCGGCCGGCGAGCCCGCCGGCGCGATCTCGATCGGCCCGAACGGGCGCTCCTGCGCCCACGTCGCCTCGCCCTGCTTGTAGAGCTCGAGCAGCGCGAAGAGCGTCACCGCGACCGTCATGCGGTCGGCTCCCGCGACCGCCTCGTCGAACGAGAGCGCCCCGCGGCGCAGCAGCAGGCGCAGATGCGCAAGGCGCTCGGCGACCGTCACGTGCGATGTCGCCAGGTGGTGCAGGCTGATCGGCGGCGGGACGCGCAGCAGCCCGCCGATCGCCGCGCCGAGCTGCGCGGGGTCGTAGACCGCGTCGGAGGATTCGACGGCCGCCCGGCGCAGGAACGCCGGCAGCGGCGCGGCGCGGAAGCGGTGGCCGTCCTCGCGCGCCAGGCGGTCCGCCAGGTGCTCGGCGGCGTGCCGGTAGCGCCGCGCCTCCAGCATCCGCGCGAGCAACTCCTCGGCCGCCATGCCGGGCTCGAGCTCGTCGAGCAGCTCCATGTCGTCACCGGGGAGCATCAGCCGCGACTTGAGCTCCAGCAGCGCGGCGATCAGGACGAGGAACTCGGTTGCGACCTCGAGGTCGAGCTCGCCGCGGGCCTCGAGCACGTCGAGGTACGAGACGACGACATCGGCCAGCTCGACCTCGAGCAGGTCGACCTCCTCGCGCAGGACGAGCGTCAGCAGCAGGTCGAATGGACCGGTGAAGACCTCGAGGTCGAGCTCCAGCTCGGCGACGATCACACGCCAGAACGTAGCGGGCCGGCCGGTCGCCTCGCGATCGCCGCAACGCCCGTCGCCAGGCACAGCGCTGCGGCCGCCCCGTAGGCGAGCACGTCGCCGCCGCTCTGCGCGAGCGCGCCGCCGCCGGCCGAGCCGAGCGCGACCCCCGCCGCCCACCCGACGTTGTTGAAGGCGAACGCCCAGCCCTGGTCGACGTCCAGCGTCTCCGCCCGCTGCGAGACCAGGCTGCCCCCCGGGACCCACAGCGACCCGAGCGCCACGCAGGAGGCCGTGAGCACGACGGCAAGGGCCACGGCGGTCGAGGGGACCGCGAGCAGCGCGAGCCCGCCCGCGGCGCCGAGCGTGCCGACGCGGACGATCGCCGCGGCGCCGCTGCGATCGGCGATCCGCCCGACGATCGGGCTCACCAGCGCCTCGAAGAGGCTGGCGACGAAGAAGATCGCGCCGATCGCGACCGCCGTCGCCCCCAGCACGTCGAGCCGCAGCGGGACGAGCACCTCGACGACCCCGAAGCACAGCGACGGCAGCACCGTCAGCCACAGCGCCGCGCGGAAGCGCCCGTCGCGCAGGATCGTGGCAGGAGGCGACTGCGCCGCTGCGAGCGCCCCGGGCCCGCGCGGAGTCGCGATCACGAACGCCGCAAGAACCACGCCCAGTGCGGCCGCGCCCGCGAAGGCGGCCTCCCTGCCGATCTGCGTCGCCAGCGTGCCGAGCACCGGCCCGAACTGGGCGCCGAAGATCCCCGCCCCGATCGCGATGCCCAGCGCCTCGCCCCGTCGCTCGCGCGCCGTCTCCTGGGCGATCCACGCAAGGCCCGCCGTCCACGAGCAGGCGCCGCCGAGCCCCTGGATGAAGCGCGCGACGTCAAGCGCCGCGAGCGAGTGCGCG
The DNA here is from genome assembly GCA_035542555.1 of Solirubrobacteraceae bacterium. GTDB lineage: Bacteria > Actinomycetota > Thermoleophilia > Solirubrobacterales > Solirubrobacteraceae > F1-60-MAGs163. The sequence goes on from DATKLF010000135.1 coordinate 12,763, forward strand.
AAGGCGAACGCCAGCCCCGCGGTTGACATCAGCGCCAGCCCGGTCAGCACGGCCGTGCGCGCGCCGTACCGCGCCGCCGCCCAGCCCCCCGGGATCGCGCCGAGGAACGTGCCGATCGCGTACGCGCCGACGAGCACGCCGGCGCCGCCCTTCGTCAGGCCGAGATCGTGGCGCAGTCCGGGCAGCAGCGGCGCGAGCGCCGCGTAGAGCATCGTGTCGACGAGGATCACCGCGCCGACGAGCGCGAGCAGGCGGCGGCGCATCCGCCGCCCCTCACACGCGCGGGCCGACGCCCATCGCGCGGCGCACGTCCGCGAGCGTGTCCGCCGCGATGGCGCGTGCCCGCTCGGCGCCGCGCCCGAGCACGCCCTCGAGGTGCGCCTCGTCCCCGCGCAGCTCCCGGTAGCGCTCGTGGATGGGCGTGAGCACCTCGATCACAGCCTCGGCCACCGCGGCCTTCAGGTCCCCGTACCCGCGTGCGCCGGCGAGCGACGCGACGGCCTCCTCCGGGGTGATCCCGCGGCTGGCCGCCAGGATGTCGATGAGGTTGGTGACGCCTGGCTTGTCGGCGCCGCGGCGGATCTCCGTTCCGGAGTCGGTGACCGCACGGCGGAACTTGCGCTCGATCGTCGCGGGGTCGTCGAGCACGTAGACCGTGCCCTCCTCCGAGCCGCCGGTGGTCGACATCTTCCGCTCGGGATCCTGGAGGTCCATGATCCTCGCGCCGACCGCCGGGATGCGGTGCGCCGGCGGGAGCAGGATCTCGCGACCCTCGCCGAAGCGCGCGTTGAAGCGCTCCGCGATATCGCGCATCAGCTCGATGTGCTGGCGCTGGTCCTCCCCCACCGGCACCTCGACCGCGCGATAGGCGAGCACGTCGGCCGCCTGCAGCACCGGGTAGAGGAAGAGCCCGGCCGAGACGAGCTCGCGCTGAGCGGCAGACTTCTCCTTGAACTGGTGCATCCGGTTGAGGTCGCCGTGCGCGGTGACCGACGAGAGCAGCCAGCAGAGCTCGGCGTGCTCGGGCACATCCCCTTGGCGGAAGAAGATGCAGCGGTCGGGGTCGAGCCCGGCGGCGAGCAGGGTCGCCGCGGTGTCGTAGAGCCGTTCGCGCAGCACGGCCGGCTCGTAGGGGACGGTCGTCGCGTGCAGGTCCACGATGCAGTAGATCGCCACGTCGCCGGCCGCATGCGCGCGCTCCTCCCCCGCGACATACTGGACGATTGCCCCGATGTAGTTGCCGAGGTGCTTGCGCCCGGTGGGCTGGATGCCGGAGAAGATGCGCACGGGCGGGTGAGGCTAGCCGGAACGCCCGCCGGGACGCCATCAGGACGGATCACTCAAGGCACCGCCCTGCGCTGCCGATACGCGCGATGTAGTGACGGATTCCCAGCGGCCACGCGCGGCGGCGGGCGCGGCGGCCGCCGCCCTCCTCCTTCTGTCCAGCATCGCCCTGGCGCACGGCGCCGGGCCCGCGCAGGCGCGCCGCACGCCGCCGGCTGCCCACACGGCCGGCGCGACGGCGGCCCGGCTGTTCCTGGTGCCGCGCTCGTCCGCGGCCAGCGCGGCGCTGCGAGCGCCCGAGGTGCGCACCGTGGCGCGCTACGGCGGCTTCACCATCGCCGCGGCCGCGCCCTCCGACGCGGGGGCGCTGCGCGCCGCGGGCGCCGTGCCGCGCACCGACATGGAACGCGTGACGCTGCAGGGCCGCGCCGTCGACCCGGCCGCCGAGCAGGCCGCACAGGCGCGCAAGGGCTCGAGCCCGATCGGCGACGGCACCGCGCCGGTACTCGTGGTCGTGCAGTTCGTCGGCCCGGTGAAGGACCAGTGGCGCGCCGCGCTCGCGGCGACCGGGGTGCGCATCGTCACCTACCTGGCGCAGAACGCCTACCTCGTGCACGCCGGCGGGCCCGCGCGCGCCGCGCTCGCCGACTATGCGGACAGTGCCCCCGAGGTCCGCGCCGCGTTCCTGCTGCCCGCCTCGGACAAGCTCTCCCCCGCCCTGCCGTCCTCCGGTCCCGTGCGCGTCGCCGTGCAGACGCTGTCCGGCGCCGACGGCAGCGCCGCGCGCGCCCGTGCGAGCACCGTCCAGCAGGGCACGACCGGCCCGACGACGGCGTTCGACGGCCTCAGCACACGCCACATCACCGTCGACGCGTCGGAGCTGCCGAAGCTGGTCGCGGACCCGGGGGTCGTGGCGATCGCCCTCGATGGAACGCCGACGCTGCTCGACGAGCGCCAGGGACTGCAGCTGGCCGACGGATCGATCGGCACAGGTCCGGGCGCCGGCTACCTGGCCGAGCACGACGCGGCGCTGTTCGACCCGAGCGAGGTGCCGGGGACGCTGCCGTTCGTCGTCGACCTCACCGATGGGGGCATCGACACCGGGACCGATCCGCCGGCGAGCGCAGACCTCTACGTCGACGGGTCGACCGCGAACCCGGACCGCCTGGCGTACATCCACAAGCTCACCTCGGACACGCAGGACCCAGCCTCGGTCCAGGGCTGCGACGGGCACGCCACCATCAACGCGAGCATCCTCGCCGGCTACAACAACGCCCCGGCGACCGCCGCCAACGCGGACGCCGCCGGCTTCCACTACGGGCTCGGCGTCGAGCCGCGCGCGCGCATCGGCGGCACCACGGTGTTCCGCTGCAGCGGCGTCTGGGACTCCGGCGGGCGCAGCTTCACGCAGATCGCCCAGGACGCCTACAACGCCGGCGGACCCGGCTACGACGGGGCGCGTGTCGTGAACGACTCCTGGGGGGAGGACGACGCGTTCGGCGCATACACCGCCACCTCGCAGGAGTTCGACGCGATCGTGCGCGACGCCGCGCCCGACACACCCGGCAACCAGGAACTCGTCGAGGTCGTCGCCGCGGGCAACGACGGCCCTGGCGCGAACACCCTGTACGCTCCCGCGACGGCGAAGAACGTCATCACCGTCGGCGCCTCCGAGGGCGACAGGGCGTTCGGCACCGACGGGTGCAACACGACGAACGCCGAGGCCGACGACCCCGGCGAGATCGCAGACTTCTCGAGCCGCGGGCCGACCAAGGACGGGCGCATCAAGCCGGATCTCGTCGCGCCCGGCACGCACATCACCGGCCTGACCTGGCACGCGACCGGCTCGCAGTTCGACGGCACCGGCGTCTGCGGCATCTCCCCGCCACCGTCGGTCGGGGTGCCGTTCCCGGGCACCACCTACACCGCCAGCAGCGGGACCTCGCACGCCGCTCCGGCCGTCGCCGGCCTCGCCGCCGCGGCGCGCTGGGCCTACCGCCGCGCGAGGGGCGCCTGGCCCTCAGCCGCGATGGTGAAGGCGATGCTCATCAACGGGGCCACGGCGCTGACCGCGCCCGACACCGGCCAGGCGCCCAACGGCGCCGAGGGGTTCGGCCTGGCGCGGCTGGGGGGCGCGACGACGCGCGGACGCTGGTTCAGCGACGACGAGCAGGTCTTCACGCAGAGCGGGCAGACGTTCACGCGAACGTTCGACGTCGTCGACCCGAGCCAGCCGGTGCGCGTCACGCTCGCCTGGACCGACGCGCCCGGCCCGCTGATCGGCGCCGCGCTCGTCAACGACCTCGACCTCGAGGTCAGCGGCGACGGCGTCATCTACCGGGGCAACAACCTCGCCGGCGGCGTCTCGGTGCCGGGGGGCCTGCCTGACACCCGCAACAACGTCGAGAGCGTCGTGGTGCCGGCCGGGAAGCTCTCCTCGCTGGCGATCCGCGTGCGGGCGACGAACATCGCAGGCGACGGCGTCCCCGGCGGGGGCCCGACCGACCAGGACTTCGCGCTCGTCGCGTCGAACGTCGGCACCCCGACCGGCGCGGCCGCGCTCGACCCGGTCGGCGCGACGGTCGTCGACGAGGACGGGGACGGCATCCTCGAGCCCCAGGAGCCCTTCGTGGTGCACACGTCGATCGCGAACACCGGCGACGCCGGCTCGGGGCCGATCAGCGCCCACCTCTCGACGACGACGCCCGGGATCGTGCTCTCGCACCCCGACGCGACGTTCGACCCCGTCGGGGCCCACCAGCAGGCCACGCCGCCGGACGGCCTGCTCGGCGGCGTGCGCGGCGCGAACAGCTGCGGGGCGACGCCCGTGATCGGCCTGGACCTCTCGCTCAGCACGCCGGGCGCGGTGGGCTCCGGCGTCCACCTGACGGTGCCCGGCGAGGGGAGCCTGCCGCTCCCGGCGGCGTTCTCGCCGGCGCTGACGATCCCGGACGGGGACCCGACAGGGGTCGGCGCGCCGCTGACCGTCGACCGCCCGGGGACGATCGACGATCTCGACGTGGAGATCACGGCGCTCGACCATACGTGGGTCGGCGACCTCGTGATCAAGCTGCGCGGCCCGGACGGCACGACGGTCACGCTCATGGACCAGGCGGGCGGCGGCGGCCACAACCTGCGCGACACGATCTTCGACGACCAGGCCGCGACCTCCATCCAGGACGTCGGCGCCGCGGACGCCCCGTTCACGGGGCGCTACCGGCCCGACCAGCCGCTCTCGGCGTTCGCGGGCAAGCCGCTCGCCGGGACGTGGACGCTGCAGGTGAGCGACATGACGACGCCCGACCAGGGGACGCTCCAGACCTTCGCGCTGCTCGTGCCCGAGTGCGACGTCGCGCCGACCGCGGCGCTCGCCGCGACGCCCGCGAGCGTCACCGCCGGCGATCCGGTGACCCTCGACGCGAGCGGCTCGCTTGACCGCGACGACGCGATCGCCGGGTACGGCTGGGACCTCGACGGCGACGGGACCGTCGACCGCACGACCGGGACGGCCCCCACGACGTCCGTGACCTACACGGACCCGGGCATGCACCACCCGGCCGTCGTCGTCACCGACGCCTCGGGCGAGTCGACCCGGCGCAGCGTCGAGGTCCAGGTCCTGCCCGCCGCCGCTCCGCCGGGAACCGGCACGCCCCCGGGCACCCCCGCGCCCGTCACGACCGCCCACCTGGTCGTCCGCGGGCTGCCCGCTGCCGGCCGCTGCCCGCGCGTGCGCTCCGCCCGCCTGCGCGTCACCACGGCCCCGGCCGTGAAGCTGCGCTCGGTCTCGCTGCTCGTCGGGCGCTCCGTGCGCGCACGGGCCCGTGGCCACGCGGCGGCGGTGCGCACGCTGCGCCTGCGCCACCAGCCGCTTGGAGTGCACACGGTGAAGATCGTGGCCCGCACACAGGACGGGCGCACGCTGCGCCTGACGCGCCGCTACCGCTCGTGCCTGGCGGCCGCCCGGCGCTGATCAGCGCGCCTGGCGGATGACGGGGTGCTTGGCGGCGGCCGCCTCGTCGAGCCGGCGCACCGGCGTCGTGTACGGCGCACCGAGCGCGATGTTCGGGTCCTCGCGGGCCTCGGCGACGATCGCCGCGATCGCCTCGGCGAAGGCGTCGAGCGTCTCCTTGGTCTCGGTCTCGGTGGGCTCGATCAGCAGCGCCTCGTCCACGAGCAGCGGGAAGTACACCGTCGGCGGGTGGAAGCCGTGGTCCAGGAGCCGCTTGGCGAGGTCGAGTGTGCGGATCCCGAGCTCCTTCTTCATGGGCGCACCCGACAGCACGAACTCGTGCATGCAGCGCTCGCCGAACGCGAGCGGCAGCGCGTCCCCGACGAGCTCGCGCAGGCGGGCGAGCAGGTAGTTCGCATTGAGCACCGCGGTCTCGCTCACATCGCGCAGGCCCTCGGCGCCGAGCGAGCGGATGTAGGCATAGGACCGCACGAACACGCCGTAGTTGCCCTGGAAGCCGCGCAGCCTGCCGATCGACTGGGGCCGGTCGTCGTCGAGGCCGAAGACGGGGCCGTCCGGCGTCTGCGTGCAGGTGACGACCGGGTGCGGGACGAAAGGCTCGATGCGGTCCGAGACCGCGATCGGGCCGGCGCCCGGACCGCCGCCGCCGTGCGGCTGGGTGAACGACTTGTGCAGGTTGTAGTGGACGATGTCGAATCCCATGTCCCCGGGGCGCGACTTGCCCATCACCGCGTTGAGGTTCGCCCCGTCGTAGTAGAGGGTCGCGCCGGCATCGTGGACGAGCCGCGCGATCTCCTCGATGTTCGTGTCGAAGACCCCGAGCGTGTTCGGGTTCGTGAGCATGAGGCAGGCGACCTGATCGTCGACGTGCGCGCGCAGGTCCTCGAGGTCGACGCCGCCGTCCGGGTTCGTCCCGACCTTCACGACCTCGTAGCCGGCCATCGTCACCGTCGCGGGGTTCGTGCCGTGCGCGGTGTCCGGCGTGAGGACCTTCGTGCGCCGCTCGCCGCGCGACTCGTGGTAGGCGCGTGTCAGCAGCACCCCGGCGAGCTCGCCGTGCGAGCCGGCCGAGGGCTGCAGCACGACGTGGGGCAGGCCGGCGATCTCCGCGAGCGCACGCTCGAGGTTCCACATGAGCTCGAGCGCCCCCTGGGCGCGGCGCGGGTCCTGCAGCGGGTGCAGCCGCGCATGGCCGGGCAGCGCGGCGACGCGCTCGTGCAGGCGCGGGTTGTGCTTCATCGTGCACGAGCCGAGCGGGTAGAAGCCGCTGTCCAGGTCGAAGTTGCGCCGGCTCAGGCGCACGTAGTGGCGCACGAGCTCGGGCTCGGAGACCTCGGGCAGCCGCGCGGGCTCGCGGCGGCGCAGATGCCGCGGCAGCAGCTCGTCGGGGTCGCGCGCGGGGACGCCCGGCTCGGGGCAGTGGAAGGCGCGCCGGCCGGCCGCCCCCTTCTCGAAGATCGTGACCGCCGGGTCGCGCTGCATCGGCGTCGCGCCGGCGCTCGTGATGGGGATCTCCTCCAGGCGGGCGCTCATGCGCGCACCTCCTCGCGCTCGCCGGCGCGCTCGGCGGCGATCGCCGCGCCGAGCATCCCGGCGAGCCGGTCGATCTGCTCGCGCGTGCGCTGCTCGGTGATCGCGACGAGCAGGCCGGTGGGGTGCTCGTCCAGGTCGCGTCCGAGCGCATAGCCGGGGTTGACGCCGGCGTCCTGGCAGCGGTCGATGACGCGTCGCACGCCCTCCAGGCCGCCCACGTCCAGCTGCACCGCGAACTCGCGCACGACGGGCTGCTCGTGCAGCGCCGCCACGCCCTCGACCGCGCACAGCGCCTCGCGCGCGTAGGCGGTGCGCTGCAGGAGGAGCTCGGCGAGCTCGACGATGCCCTCGCGCCCCAGCCAGCTGAGGTACACGACGCCGGCGAGCGCGTTCAGCGCCTGCGCGGTGCAGATGTTCGATGTCGCCTTCTCGCGGCGGATGTGCTGCTCGCGGGTCTGCAGCGTCAGCACGAAGCCGCGCCGGCCGTCGACGTCGTGCGTCTCACCGGCGATGCGCCCCGGCATCCGGCGCAGGTAGGCCTCGGTCGCGGCGAAGAAGCCGAACGACGGACCGCCGAAGTCCAGGCGGTTGCCGAGGCTCTGACCCTCCCCGACGGCGACGTCGACGCCGCAGTCGCCGGGCGGGGCGAGGATGGCGAGCGGGATCGGGTCGTACGAGCCGACGACGACCGCGCCGGAGGCCTTCGCGGCCTGCGCGAGCGCGTGCGCGTCCTCGACGGCGCCGAGGAAGTTCGGCTGCTGCAGGAAGACGGCGGCGGTCTCGTCGTCGATCGCCGCGGCCCACGCCTCCTGGTCGGTGACCCCGTCGCGCAGCGGCACCTCGACGACCTCGGTGCCGTACCCGTGGGAGAGCGTGCGCAGCGTCTCGCGGCTGTGGGGGTGCAGCCCGCGCGAGACGACGAACCGCCGGCGCCCGTTGGCGAGCTTGGCCAGGTAGCCCGCGGCGCCCACGGCGCTCGGGCCCTCGTAGACGGAGGCGTTGGAGACCGGCAGCGCGGTGAGCTCGCTGATCGCCGTCTGGTACTCGAACATCACCTGCAGGCCGCCCTGGCTGATCTCGGGCTGGTAGGGCGTGTACGGCGTGAGGAACTCCGAGCGGCCGAGCAGCATGTCGATGACCGCCGGCACGTAGTGGTCGTACATGCCGGCGCCCAGGAACGTGACCTCGTCCTCGGCGCAGGTGTTGCGCCGCGCGAGGCTCAGCAGGTGCTCGTAGACGTCCTGCTCGGGCATGCCGGGCGGGAGGTCGAGGTCGCGGCGCAGGCGCACGCCGTCCGGGATGGCGGCGAACAGCTCCTCGACGCTCGACACGCCGATCGCGGCGAGCATCGACTGCAGGTCCTCGGGGGTCGTGGCGGTGTAGCGGCTCACGTGGTCAGAGCGATGATTCGTAGCTCGCGGCGTCGAGCAGGGATGCCGTCTCCGATACGTCCGAGAGGCGGATCCTGACCAGCCAGCCGGCACCGTAGGGGTCCTCGTTGATCGCTTCGGGGCTGTCGGACAGCTCGGCGTTGACCTCGACGATCTCACCCGACAGCGGGGCGATCACGTCGCTGACGGCCTTCACCGACTCGACCTCGGCGTAGGACTCGCCTGCGGCCGTGGTGGCGCCCACCTCCGGCGGGTCGAAGAACACCACCTCTCCGAGGGCGTCCTGGGCGAACCAGGTGATCCCGAGCGTCGCGTGGTCGCCGTCGATGCGCGCCCAGTCGTGCTCGGGGTGGTAGAGCAGGTCGGTCGGGTAGCTCGCGTCTGCCATCTCGTCTCCTTGTCGGGGCGCCGGCCGCCGATCCTACGCCGTGGGCCTGCGGTACAGCGGCCGCTCGGCGAGGACCGCTTCGCGCGGGCGACCGCGGACGTCGATCTCGATCGCCTCGCCGACGACCGCGCGGGCGGCAGGCAGGTAGGCCATGCCGATCCCGACGCCCAGCGAGGGCGAGAGCGTGCCGCTCGTCACCTCGCCGCCGCCGACCACGGGATTGCCCTGGCGCGCGATCCCCGGGCCGGTGAGCTTGAACGGCATGAGCCGCTCGGCCGGGCCCGCCTCGCGCACGGCGCGCACCGCGCCTGAGCCGATGAAGCCCGTCTCCTCCTTGCAGCACCAGCCCAGTCCCGCCTCGATCGGCCCGCGCGACTCCATGAGGTCGTTCCCGTACAGGTGGTAGCAGACCTCGAGGCGCAGCGTGTCGCGCGCGCCGAGGCCCGCGGGCTCGACACCGCGGCGCAGGGCCTCGTCCCAGACCGCGCCGGCGGCGTCCGGAGAGCACAGCACCTCGACCCCGTCCTCCCCGGTGTAGCCGGTGCCGCAGACGAGCGCGGTGTGGCCGGCCAGGCTGCGCGTGGCGACGGTGAACCGCTCGGGCAGCGGGGCGTCGGCGAAGGCCTGCACGCACTCGCGCGCCAGCGGTCCCTGGATCGCCAGCATCGCCCAGCGTTCGAGGGCGTCGTCGACCGTGACGTCGCGCCCCTCCGCGTGCCGGCGAAACCAGGCGAGGTCCTTCACGTGGTTGGCCGCGTTCGTGACCGTCAGGTAGTGGTCGGGCGCCAGCCGGTAGGTGAAGAGGTCGTCCAGCACACCGCCGTCGTCGTTGCAGAGGACGCTGTACTGCGCCCCGCCGACGGCGAGGCGCTCGACGTCGTTGGAGAGCAGCCGCTGGAGCAGGGCCTCGGCCTCCGGCCCGCGTGTCTCGATCTCGCCCATGTGCGAGACGTCGAAGATGCCGGCGCGCTCCCGCACGGCGAGGTGCTCCTCGCGGATGCCGGCGTACTGCACCGGCATCTCCCAGCCGGCGAAGTCCACGAGCCGCGCGCCCGCCGCGACGTGGCGGTCGTACAGCGGCGTGCGGCGCGGAGCGGCGGGCATCGGCCTGAGGCTAGCGCAGCGCCGGGCTGATGGTCTGCTGTGCAGACCTTTGGCGCGTGGAACGATCCGGCCATGCATCGTGCCAACCTCAGCGACCCCGAGATCACCTACGACGACGCCGACCCGGACGGGTTCCGCTCGGGCATGTTCCGCCTCGGCACGCGCTTCGGCGCCAGGCAGACCGGCACGAGCCTCTACGAGATCCCGCCCGGTCAGGCGCTGTGCCCCTACCACTACGAGTACGGCGAGGAGGAGTGGCTGCTCGTCCTCAGCGGCACCCCGTCGGTGCGCACGCCTGACGGAACCGAGTGCCTCGCGCCCTCGGACGTCGTCTTCTTCCCGACGGGGCCGGAGGGCGCCCACCAGGTGCTCAACGAGACCGACGAGCCCACGCGCGTGCTCATGTGGTCCACGATCGTCACCCCGACCGCGACCGCCTACCCGGACAGCGACAAGATCGGCATCTGGACCGGCGACAAGGCGCAGGACGTCATGGCCCCGCGGAGCGCGAACGTCGACTATTACCACGGGGAGTCGCGCGAGCCCCCTGCCCGCCCATGACCCTCGTGATCGGCGACATCACGGTCTCGCTCGACGGCTACGTGGCCGGGCCTGGCGCCGACCCCGACCACGGCCTCGGGCACGACGCCGAGGGCTTCCACGCCTGGGCGCTCGACAGCGACGACCCGGTCGACGCGGCGTGCTCGAGCGCCACACCGCGCAGTCGGGCGCCGTCGTCATGGGACGCCGCACGTTCGACACCGTGGACCGCGGGTGGAGCGCGGATCGCGGCTACGGCGCCGACCGCGACGCGCGGCCGCCGTTCTTCGTCGTCACGAGCCGGGAGCCGGCGTCGTGGCGGCTGGCAGCCTCGCACGACTTCACGTTCGTGCTCGACGGGCCGGCAGCTGCGATCGAGCGGGCGCGGGCCGCAGCCGGCGAGCGCGACGTCTTCGTCATGGGCGGCGGCGTGCTGATCGGCTCGTGCCTGCGCGACGGCCTGCTCGACGAGCTGCGCCTGCATCTCGCGCCCGAGCTGCTCGGCGGGGGCACGCCGCTGTTCGACGGGGCCGGGCGGCACCGGCTCGTGCAGACCACGGTCGAGGTCTCGCCGGTGTGCACGCACCTGACCTATCGCGTCGCTCGAGCCTGAGGGTCCGTCCCCGTCGCCGCGCCGTCGCGCCGGCCCTGGGTGCCTGTCAGGGCGCGGTGGAGCGGGTGCGGCCCGTGTCGCGGGTCACGACGCTCGTGGGGCCTGCCGGTGGCACCGGAGCGTTGCTTCCTCCCCTCGTTGCACCTCGGATGCGAACCCCCGTACCTTCATGAGTGTTCCAGTGACTCGTGTTGGTGCAATCGCAACGCTGTTGGTGGCGATGACCGGGGCCGCGCCAGTCGGCGCGTCGGGTGCAGTCGACAATGCGCGCAGCATCGCCGACCGCGCACTGAGAGCGAGTATGGGACAGCCGGGTTGCGACGGGCAGGTCATGCCACCCGTCGTTCGTACGACCGACGAGGCGCCCCCGTCCGAGGTGCTGCGCCGCTACGGGATCTTCCGTCTGCCGCAGCCGGTGAGCGAGCCGCTGGCGCCGCTCACATGGGCTGAAAATGGGTTGGTGGCATCTGCCTACCAACGCACGAGAACGGTGGCCGGCATCCGCGTGAGCGTCGCCCCACTGCTCGATTGGACACCGAGCGTGCGGCCGCGGTCTTGCGATGCGTTCGCGCTGCGGGAGGTTCGCGCACTCGTCCGCGGGCAGCCGCGCAGTGTGCAGCGCCGTGCCGTGGCGATCGTCAACCAGCGGGTCGCCAGTGACGATGCGGTTCGCCGCCTTCCACCACGGACGCTGCTGCTCATCGGGGCGCCCGACTCGCCACCGCCGGTGACCGGCGCGCTTGCGCTCTCAGCGCAGCGTGGCCTGTTCACGCAGGTGAGCCAGGCGACGGGAGCAGCGACGTTCATCGGCCTGGTTCCGGATGGGGTCTCGCGCATTCGATTTCGGACCACGGGTCAGCCAGACGTCGAGGTGTCGATCATCGACAACATCGCCGTTGCCCGACTCGGCTCTGACCGGCTGTTTGGTCGCGGACACCAGGCCGTGTGGCTGGATGCGAAAGGCCGGACCATCCGGACGATCGGCAGACGCACCACACGCCCGGGCTGAGCGCGCGAACGCGCGTGGGGAGCAGGAGGGCGCCGGGGACATGCTGTGGTCCCGGTCGACGGATCAGGTGTCACAGGGCCCGAATGCGTCAGCGCACCTGCACGACCCGGGCGGTGGTTCCGCTGGCAGTGATCTCGCGTAGCCGGACGGGGCCGGTGCCCCGTGGGAGGATCAGCGCGTAGAAGCCGTGATGCACTGGGACGCGGCTTGGAACCCTGCGCATCGTTGAGCGGGTTGTCGCGACGAGCCGCGTGGTGTGCGGTCCGGCGATCCCGACGTAGAGGTCCCGACCCTTTCCGGCCCCTGCGGAGAGCACGAGACCGGGATGCAGGGGCTGCCCAGGACCCACCGGCAGGCCTGTTCCGCCCGTGCTCGCCTGGCCGCGAATGTGCGCGAGCACCGACAGCGTCTGCAACCCGGGAGCGGTGTCGTGCAACTGCGCGAGACGGCGTTGGGCCGCAGCGAGCGTCTCAGCGGAACGCCCCTTCGCGAGCCGCGCAGCGTGCTCGCGGCGCGCCTTCGCGCAGGCGGCGGGATCGCGGAGATTGATCCCGCCGCCGAGCTGCACGAACACCAGCAGCTGGAGCCCGTCGGGGAGCGTGAAGCTGCGCAGGGTCCGTCGCAGCACGGTCCGGCCCTGCGACAGGGCGGGGATCAGCAACCGCAGCGCTCGCCGCTGCTCACCGGCTGACGCCGCCGCCGCCAGATCGGGGAGCGCGTCCGTGATCTGCTTGGGCGGCGGGCTGTCGCTGAGCAGCAGCGGCGCGGACGCGCTCGCAGGCAGGCATGCCGGGTTGCTTGCGCTCTCGCGCAGCGCGCGCGCCACGATCGCGCGTCCTTGGTCCTCGGCACCCTTTCCGCCGGTCAGCCTGGTCGCTGCGAGCGCGCCGCCGCTGATCACCAGCGCGGCGGCGGCCGCAAATGCCGCCGTGCGCGGCAGTCGCCGCCGGGTCCCCCGGCCGGCGCTGCGCACCGCGCGCGCGAGCTGGCGTTCCAGGTCATCGAATGCGTCGCTCATCGTCCTTCCTCCTTCAACGCCGCGCGCAGCCGCGCGAGGCCGCGATGCACGCGCTGGCGAACCACCTGCTCAGAGCAGTCCAGCTCTGCCGCAATCTGGCCGTAGGCGCGTTCCTCCACCACACGAGCGAGCAAGGCCCGACGCGTGGGCTCGGGCAGCGCAGCCAGCTCAGCCTCCAGCTGTCCACTACCGGTCAGCGCGACCTGGTCGACGCGCTCCAAGTCGCCATCGTCGAGGACCATCGGCTCCAGCCCCAGCCGCTCTCGCGCCGCGGCCTCGACGCGGCCGCGTCGCAGGCTGTCACGCAGCTTGTTGCGCGCGATCCCGAACAGCCACGCCGTCGCAGGCCCGTCACCTGCGTAGGAGTGAGCGCTGACAACGACCGCAGCGAACGTCTCCGCCGTCAGATCGAACGCCAGCTCAGGCTCGGACACGCGCACCCTGAAGAACGCCACCACGGCCTCGAGATGCGAGCGATAGAAGAGCCGGAACGCCTCGTCGTCGCCGCAGGCCACCCGGCGCAGCACTTCGCGATCCTGCGACCAATCGCCGGGCATCACTCTCATAGTCGCGTGGCGACGACGATCTGTGACACGCCGCGCGCTCGGATCTACGACGCACGGAACGAACCGGTACGGCAGCTAGCGGCAGAGGATCGGGCCGGCCGCGCCGTACTAGGCGCGGTGCTCTACTAGAACGTGCGCGCGGACTGACCGCGCGGCGACCTGGAGATCCTTCACGGCGTTGCTGAATGCCCTGGGCTCCAGGCTTGCAGGTGGCGTAGACGCGGGCCTGGGTCAGCAGGACCCGGCGGTGGGCGTCGGTCAGCACCGTGTTCGCGCTCAGCAGGGCGTGCTGTTTCGTCGGCCTCCACCCGTAGCTGACGACCGCCCACGCTCCACCATGCAGGTTCCCGGAGGCCAACACTGCGCGGTCTGGGAGGTGCTGACGAGCGACAGCAGACGGCGAGCTACCCGCTCAACCGGCACCCGTCGGCAGCCGGGATCGAATACAGCGCCTTGCGCGGCGGCGCCGGCCGGCCGAACCGCACGAACGGTGCGTCTCGCACCTGCTGCGCCGAGACGCTCGCATCATCCATCCGCGCCGAGACTACCCGGGCGCTGTCAGCACTGCCGCTTGCCGTCGTCCGGAGCGATAGTCGGGTCGGTGGCACGATCGCTCAGTAGTTGCGCGCTAGTCCCTGCGGGCACCTGCGGTGGTGGAGGGCCCCGCGGACCGGGCATCGTCCTGAGCGTGAAGACTGCCCGGAAGCAACTCGCCATCGCACTCGCCACGGTCCTGATTGCGCCCATCGCAACGGTGGCCGCGTCAACCAGCTCATTCACCGGCAAGACCGCGCAGAAGGTCAAGATCAGCTTCCGCGCTTCAACGACGAGCGTCAGTGATCTCAAGACCTCGCTCGACGTGCTCTGCCTGACCGCGTATCCCGCATCCAAGAGCGCGACCGAGATCATCGCCATCAGGCAACAGCGCCCCGCCGCACTTCGCGGCGGCAAGTTCACGCTCACGCTTCCCGCTCCGATCGCCCACCCGAGCAAGAGAGAGGTCACGACCATCACCGGCACCATCCACGGCCAGTCGGCGAGCGGAACCCTCAAGAGCTTCTACCTCAAGAACTGGCAGGTCTACAACCCGGCAACCGGCATGTACGACCTCGCCCTGGCCTCATGTGCCGGTAAGAGCACCTGGACCGCCCGCCGCTGAGCCAACTGACACCCCGCCGCCCGGTGCGTGAACGCCTCCTCAGCCGCCTGGACGACCACCAGCTCGAGCAGTTCGCCGAACTCTGGGAAGCCGCCATACCGGGCTCGGTGACCAGCGCAAGGTGGCCCCCGCCGACGAACAGATCGAGCTGACCGGTCACCAGAGCACCACTCGGGCGACGATCACCCACCGCCGGCTTCCGTTTCTCGTCGAGGCTGTGTTGTTGTCGCCGAGTGCGGCTTCTACGCGGCCTATCGCGCTGACGGGCATGGGCGGCGCGCGGCGCATGATCCATGCAACGCAACTTCCCGGGGCGAGTTGAGCACGGCATGCGTGCAGAACTCGACCAGGCCTGGTCATCGGCCGGGGATTCGGCACCGCCTACGCCGGCGCCCCGCCCGTGAACCAGCCGCCGCCGTCAGGCGGCGCCTGTCCCGCGGTTGGCGATAACCGGTGGAGCCGGCCGCCGAGCACGACCCGTGAGCCGCGAACGCCGAGCGTCGATGGCCGCTCACCGGCGGCCATCGACCACAGCGCCGGGGCATCGCGCACAACACGCGCAACCAACGAGCCGCAGACGCGAGCGACCCGACGAGACGGCGACCCCGAGCCGCACACGCGGGCGCGCGTTGAGCAGGACCGCCGACCCCACGGTCGGGGGCCCGGCGCCCGGGAGCCCCGTGGGCGGATACCGACACGGGAACCCGGGTGACCGGGCCCCCGCACCACCAGCTTCGGCGCCCTACTTCAGGAACGCCGGAATGTCGAGATCGTCATCGCCGATCTCGAGCTCGGACTTCTCGCTACGCCCGACGCGCGGGCTGCGGTCGCGGCTCGAGCGCTCGGCGCGCTGGCGCGTCTCCTCGCGCGCGGCGCGCGGACGCGGGCGCCCGCCGCCGTCGAAGCCCGTCCCGATGACGGTCACGCGCACCTCGTCGCCCATCGCCTCATCGATGACCGCGCCGAAGATGATGTTCGCCGACGGGTCGGCCGCGCTGTGGATGATCTCGGCGGCGTCGTTGACCTCGAACAGCCCCAGGTCGCGCCCGCCGGTGATGTTCAGGAGGATCCCGGTCGCGCCGTTGATCGTGTCCTCGAGCAGCGGGCTCTCGATCGCCGCCTTCGCGGCGTCGGCCGAACGCGACTCGCCGCTGCTCGTCCCGACGCCCATGAGCGCCGAGCCGGCGTCGGTCATGATCGTGCGCACGTCGGCGAAGTCGAGGTTGATGAGGCCCGGGATCGTGATCAGGTCGGTGATGCCCTGCACGCCCTGGCGCAGCACGTTGTCGGCCTCGCGGAACGCCTCGAGGATCGTGGTGCGGCGCTCGACGCTCGAGAGCAGCCGCTCGTTCGGGATCACGATCAGCGTGTCGACGACGTCGCGCAAGCGCTGGATGCCCTCCTCGGCCGAGCGCTGACGCTGGGAGCCCTCGAACTCGAACGGCCGGGTCACGACGCCCACGGTCAGCGCGCCGATCTCGTTCTTGGCGATCTCGGCGATCACCGGCGCGGCGCCGGTGCCCGTGCCGCCGCCCTCGCCGGCGGTGACGAACACCATGTCCGCGCCCTTGAGCGCCTCCTTGATGTCGTCGCGCGACTCGGCGGCCGCGCCGAAACCGACCTCCGGATTGGCGCCGGCGCCCAGGCCCTTCGTGAGCTCGTGGCCGATGTTCAGCTTGATGTCGGCGTCGCACATCTGCAGCGCCTGGGCATCGGTGTTGGCGGCGATGAACTCCACGCCGCGCAGGCCCGCGTCGACCATGCGGTTCACGGCGTTGGTGCCGCCGCCGCCCACGCCGACGACCTTGATCACCGCGAGATATGTGCCGCTCTCCATCATGCGAATGCGTCCGACCCTCAAGTTAGTGTTGAGGCTTTCGTCACGTGGACGGGCCCCACGAGCAAATCCACGGTACGCATCGGCGTCCGAGGATGTCAACGACAGTGTACGACGGCAACATCCGTTGCAGGAGAAGGAACTCTCGATTCTGGCACGAGGGTTTGCCTGCAGACAAGGCTCCAGACGAAGTCGAGGTTGAGCCGTGGCACGGTTCAGGGGTGGTCTACGGCGCGCTCGCGGCGGGCGCCGTCGCACCTCCGGACACGGCAGCGGGTGTCGTGGTGACGGCACCCGGCGCACCGGCCGCGGGCGCGGTCGTGACGGTTCCCTGGCCGGCCGAGGGTGCCGATGCGGTGGTCGTGGCGGTGCCGAGAGCCCCGCTGGCCCCCACCCCGGCTCCGGGGGCGCCGGTCGCTGCCGTGCCCGCCGCGGCGGCCGGGTCGCTGCTCGCCTGCGGCTGGGCCTCTGGCGCGCCGCCCTGGGCGAGGCTCAGCCCGCCGGCAGCCGGCCGCTCGGGCACGCGCACGTCGATGTACGTCGCGTCGGCCGCACCCGGGTCGCTCATCACGCGCGCGGCGGCGAGCCACTTGGCGTGCAGCCGCCGTCCGTCGCCGAAGCGCAGCTGCGGGCCGCTGCCGAGATCGACGGTCAGGCCATGGGGCCCGAGGACGACCTTCGTCACCCGCGAGCGCAGCGATGCCGGCGCCGCCGCGAGCACGGCGACCTTCGCCTGCGTCGGCCGGTCGGCGACGCGGCTCCCGCCCGGAGGCGCCTTCACGGGGATCACGGGCAGGCCGCTCGTCGGGACCGCGCGCAGCAGCGTTCCGTCGTCGGCGACGGTGACCTCCTGCGTCCCGGCCACCAG
>DATKLF010000136.1:0-7262 GCA_035542555.1 Solirubrobacteraceae bacterium
AGCGTGGCGAGCAGCAGCCCGTCGATCCGCCGCGCGAACCCGTCCGCGAGGATCACGTAGGTCGCGTATGCGAACACGGCGGCGCCGGCGAGCAGCAGGCCCGTGCCGTTGAGCGCGCCGACGCTCGCCCCGCCGAGCACGAGGACCGTGCCGCCGAGCCCGGCGCCGAGCGCGGCGGCGCGCCCGCGGTCCGGGCGCTCGCGGCCGAGGACGACGGCGCTCACCACGACGACGACGGGGTAGGTCGCCAGCAGGAGCGCGACGAGCGAGGCGCTCAGGCGCTGCAGCGCGGAGAAGTACAGGAGCGCTTCGCCGGCGTAGCCGACGGCCCCGAGCGCGAGCGCGGCGACGGCCGTGCGCAGCGGCGGCCGCGCGGGGCGCCGGAAGGCGACGAGCGCCCACAGGATCACGGCTGCGAGCGTGAAGCGCACGCTGAGCAGCGCCGGCACGCCGGCGCCGGCCGCATAGGCCGTCTTGGCGAGCACGCCGGTCGCGCCGAAGGCGACGGCGGAGGCGAGCGTCAGGGCGACGCCGAGCGAGTGCTCGCGCTGGTGTGCAGCCGGACCGTGCACGCGCGGCTACAGGTTGCGGCGGCGGTCGTACGGACGCCGCGAATCCGTGCCGTAGCGCGGCGCGGCGGCGAGCACGACGATGCTCACGACGAGGATGATCAGGAAGGCCATGAACAGCATGATGGGCGTTCCCACCTCATCGCGGTAGGCTTTGTTTCCTCCATGAGCCATAGGCATCACCTTGGGATATGAACCTCTCGCAACTCGAGTACTTCCTGGCGGCGGTCGAGCACGGCTCGTTCACCGGCGCGGCCGACGCCCTGCACCTCGCGCAGCCATCGGTGAGCGAGCAGGTGCGCCGGCTCGAGGACGAGCTCGGCGTACGGCTGTTCCAGCGCGTCGGCCGGGGGCTGGTGCTGACCGACGCCGGGCGCGCGCTGCGCCCCCGCGCCGAGGCGGTGCTCGAGGCCGTCCGGGAGGCGCGGGAGTCGGTCGTCGCCGTGCGTGAGCTGCGCGGCGGCACGGCGAGCTTCGGGACCTTCGCCGCCGCGGGCGACTACCTGGGCTCGGACCTCATCGCCGAGTTCCGCCGTCGGCACCCGAACGTGCGGGTGCGGATCCTCGGCCTGAACTCCGCCGACGCCGCGGACGCCGTGCGCGCCGGGCGCCTCGAGGGCGCGATCGTCGCGCTGCCGATCGACGATGACGGCCTCGACGTGCGGCCCGTCGTCGAGGACGAGCTCGTGTTCGTCAGCGCCGACCACGAGCGGCTGCATGAGCCGATGACGATCGAGCGCCTCGCGACCATGCCGCTCGTGCTCCCCGACGCGAGCTTCGGCCTGGAGGATCCGACGCGTCGCAGCCTCGCCGAGCTCGCCCAACGTGCGGGCGTGACGATCCGCACGGTGATCGACGTCGAGTCGGATGCCACGGCGTTCGACCTCGTCGCCGGGGGCGCGGGCGACACCGTGAGCTGGCACGGCCTGCTCGTCGCGCGCGGACGGCGGCGGACGGCGCGCGTGGGGTGGGTGCCGTTCGCCGAGCCGATCGTCGTCTCGCTGGCGTTCGTCTTCCGCCAAGGGGCGCCGCTCTCGCCCGCAGCGCGCGAGATGGTCTCGATCGTCGAGCAGCGCCTGCGCCGCGCGGAGGCCGAGATGGAGCGGGTGCCCCGCAGCGCGACGCCGGGGGGATAGGCGGCGATGGCCTGCGGGCGCGGGTGTGCGGGCCTGCGCTCGTACGCGGGTGGCGGGTCGGGTTGGCTGGCTGGGGAGAGGGTCGGTGCGGTGAGCATGCGGAGGGCCCGCCAGCCGCTTGACTTGGCGCGGTGGGCTGGATTTCGGACATGTGGCGTCCGCGTTCCGGCCCAGCGGCCTTGGCGGCGGCTCGCCGACGCGCGGTGGGCTGGATTTGAGACATCCTGCGTCCGCGTTCCGGCCCGCCGGTCCCCTCGGTGCCGGTGAGCCCGGGGCGGTGGGCCGGAGAACGGTGTCCCCGGCGCTGCCCCGATGCCCAGACGCCGCGCGTCGGCGCTCGTGCGGCCCTACCCCCGCCGCGGCGCCACCGACTCCCCGCGCATCCGGCGCAGCAGCGCGTCCGACGCGCGCGGGCTGGCGTTGTGCAGGGCCTGCAGCAGCCGCACGATCGGCGGGTAGTAGACGGCGCGCTGGTCGGCCTCGACCGCCGCGATGATCCGCGCTGCAAGCTCGGAGGGCGCTGCCGCGCCCGACCCGCCGCGGTACCAGGCCGGCATCCGGTCCTGCTCGTGGGCGTGCAGGGAGGTCGCGATCTCGCCCGGGTAGATGGTCGTCAGGGACACGCCGGTGCCCGCCAGCTCGTGGCGCAGAGCCTCGGCGAACATCCGCTGCGCGGCCTTCGTGCCGCCGTAGACCGCCGCCCACGGGAAGGAGCGCAGCGCGGCGCCGGAGGAGACGACGACGATGTGCCCGTGGCTGCGATCGAGCAGGTACGGCAGGCCGTGGTGCACCGTGCGCAGCGTGCCGTGCCAGTTGACCTCGCTCATGCGCAGCTGCTGCTCGAGGGGCTGGTCGCGGTAGGGCCCGTAGAAGGTGATGCCCGCGTTGGCGACGAGCAGGTCGATCCCGCCGGCGAGCTCGTCGAAGCGCGCCAGCGCGTCGCGCACCGAGTCCGCGGAGGTGACGTCGCAGGCGAGCGCGTGCTGCGTGCCGGGCAGGCGCGCGGCCAGCTCCTCAAGCTCCCCGGTGCTGCGCGCGGCGAGCCCGACCGTCGCGCCGCGCGTCGCGAGCGCCTCGGCAAGCGCCGCGCCGATGCCGCGCGAAGCGCCCGTGATGAAGGCGCGCGTGCCGGGAAGGATCTGCACGGCGCCGAACAGTATCCGGCGCCGACGGGTGCCGATATCCTCGCCGTCATGGCCACCGTGCGCGTCGCCACCACCGCCGAGCGCGAGTACCTTGAGACGATCTTCTGGCTCTACGAGGCCGGCCTGCCGATGACCGGGGCGAACATCGCGCGCGCGATGCAGCTCTCGCCGCCGACGGTGCACGAGATGCTCGGGCGCCTGGAGCGCGACGGCTACATCACGCGCGGCGCCGACAAGACGATCTCCTTCACCGACGCCGGGCGCGAACACGCCGAGGACATCGTGCGCCGCCACCGGCTCGTGGAGCGCTTCCTCACCGACGTCCTCGGCATCCCCTGGGACGAGGTGCATGAGGAGGCCGAGCGCCTCGAGCACGCGATGAGCCCGGTGCTCGAGGAGCGTATGCTCGCCGCCGTCGGCGACGCCAAGACGTGCCCGCACGGCCACCCGATCAACGTCGGGGAGCGGCTCGCGGGCGTGCCGCTCGCGGACGTCGAGCCGGGCGCGAGCGTGACGGTGCTGCGGTTTGAGAACGAGGCCGAGGACCTGCTGCACTACCTCATGCAGACCGGCATCGAGCCGGGCATGGAGGGCACGCTCGCCGAGCGCACGGGCGAGGAGGTCGTGGTCGAGGCCACCGACGGCCGGCGCGTGGTGCTGACGCCGAGCGTCGCGGAGACCGTGTCGGTCACCGCCGACCCCTCGCCGCCCCCGCGGGTGGCACTGCCCGAGTCGCTCGTGCTCGCCAGCGAGCGCTACGGGCGCTGAGGGCTCAGCGTCGGCTCCCGGCTCCCGGCCCCCCGTCACGCTGGGCGCGATATGCACGCATGCGGTGCACAAGTCGCCCAGCCCGCAGGCGGCGCGCCCCGTGGAACGATGGGCCTGTGGCGGCGGTGCGGCCGCCCCGCGGCGCCTACAGCGCCCGGTACGCCGCCGCCAGGCGCCGCACGCCCTCGGCGATCTGCTCGGGTGTGACGCCGGAGTAGGCCAGGCGCAGCGTGTTCTCGCCGCCCTCGAGCAGGAAGTCCGTGCCCTTGACGAACGTCACCCCGTGCTCGGCGGCCTCGTCGAAGAGGACATGAACGTCGGTGCCCTCGGGCAGCTCAACCCACATGAAGTAGCCGCCCTCGGGCGCCGTGAACGTCGCCTCGGGCAGGTGCTCGCCGAGCGCGGCGGTCAGCGCCTGGACACGCTCGGCGAGCGCGGCGCTGACGGTCTTGACCGCCTCGTTGATGCGCCCCGAGGCGCAGAAGCGGTAGACGATCGACTGCGCGACCATGTTCGGCGAGATGTACGTGTTCGTCGCGGCGCGCGCGATCGTCGCGATCAGCTCCGGCGGGCCGACGAGGTAGCCCACGCGGATCCCGGGGCAGACGGTCTTGGAGAACGACGAGGCGTAGACGACGTGCTCGCCGTCGGCGCCGTCGAGCGAGAGCATCGTCGGCAGCGAGTGGCCGCTGAAGCGGATCTCGATGTAGGGGTCGTCCTCGAAGATCGTGAAGCCATGGTCGCGCGCGAGGGCGAGCAGCGCGTGGCGCTTGTCGCGGCTGAGCGTGTAGCCGGCCGGGTTCTGGAAGTTGGGGATGATGTGCGCGAGCTTCGGCCGCAGCCCCCCCTCGAGCAGCCCCCGCAGCTCGTCGACGGCGATCCCGTCGTGCTCGAGCGACACCATCCGCACGTCCGCGCCGCGGTGGCGCAGCCCCAGCAGCGTGCGGTCGTAGGTCGGCTTCTCGACGACGACCGCATCGCCCGGCTCGACGAGCGCGTCGAACAGGAACGCGTCCGCCTGCATCGAGCCGTTGGTGACGAGCACGCGCTCCTCGTCGACGCCGTGCTGCTCGGCGATCCAGCGGCGCAGCGGGACGTACCCGATCGACGTGCCGTACGCCGTCGTGCCGGCCGGATCTTCGGCGAAGGCCGCCGCGGCGGCCTCCTTGAGCCCCTCGACGTCGACGATGTCGAGTGAGGGGGCGCCACGGGCGAAGGAGATCATGTCGGCCACGTCCCCAATCTACGACAACGCCGCGCGGCGGTCAGCGCAGCACGGTCGCGCTGACCGGGACCGGCCCGCTGAACGCGTGCGTCATCGCGTCGCGTGCGTCGGTCACCGGCGCCGAGGTCGCGGCCGCCGAGGTCGCGACGAGGGACAGGCGCTCGGCGAGCGGGTAGGCGCCGGTCGTCAGCGCCCGCCCGGCCGGGAGGACGCAGACGCTGCCGCGCTGGGCGGAGACGCCGAGCAGGCGCAGGCGGTACGCGCGATCGAAGGCGTCGCCCGCGCTGGCGGCGGCGGTGCGGCCGGCGAGCACGACCTCGGACGGCGGCAGCGCGTCGAGCCGCGCCGCGGCGGTCGCGGTGCGGGCGGCCTGCGCGACCCGCCGGGCGCGCAGGGCCGTCAGCCCCGCGTCCGTGCGGCTGGCGGTGAGCGCCGCGATCGCGCTTGCGCTCACGCAGCGGCGCCCGCCGCCGCCGGGCGGGACCGGGATCGCGACCGCGCGCGCGCCGATCGTCTCGTGGGCGACCGGGACGATGTCGATGCACGGCTGCGGCGTGCCGTCCTGGGTCACGATCAGCGCCGCGGACGCGCGCCCGGCGCACACCGCGGCGAGCGCGGCGTCGGCTGAGGTGACGCCGCGCGGGGACGTCACGCCCAGGTCCGGGATGCCGCCCATCACGAGGAACGGGCGCGTCGGCGCCGGCCGCGTCACCGTCGTGCTCGAGCCGCCGGTCAGCGCCAGCCCGCCGACGAGGCCGGCGATGAGCCCGGCGACGACGAGCGCGGCCGCGGTGAGCATCAGGGCGCCGCGGCGCCCGATGCCGCCGTGGTGCTCGGCCTCCTCGCCGCCGCCCGCCGGCTGCTCGGGCGCCTGCGGGCCAGGCGCCGCGGGTGCGGTCGGCGTCGCGGGCGCCTGCTCGGCGTGCACCGCCTGGGCCGCCGGCACCGTGGCCTGCGCCTGCGGGGCCTGCGCCTGCGGGGCCTGCGCCTGCGGGGCCTCCGCCTGCGCGGCGCCGACCAGCGTGGCGGCCTGCGCGGCGCTCATGCGGTCCAGGCGCACGAGTGCGCGGCCGTGGTCCTCGACCACCGTCTGGGCGGTCTCGCGCAGCCGGTCGCTCGCGCCGACGAGCCCGTCGAGCGAGGCGCGGAGCGCGGTCATCCGCGCGCGTGCGTCGTCGGCGAGGGCGCCGACCGGCGGCGTGGCGGGGCCGGCGCCCGGCGGAGACTCGCCCACGCCGGCCGGCACCGGCGCCGCAACCGGCTCGGCGCCTTCGCCGGACGGGGGAGCGACCGGTGCGCCGGGTGCGCCCGAGGCCGCGTCCTGAGCGGCCTCAGCACGCAGCTCGCGCTCGAGGTCGAGCAGGCGCCGCTCGAGCTCGCTCAGCGTGTCGCGGACGTCGCGTGGCTCGTCGCCGGCCATCGGCGACGGACGGTAGCCGATGCCTCCGACCCCAAAAGGGGGGACGGAAGCGCCCGCTGCCGCGCCGGTCCCCCGCTGGTCGTGCTCGGCGCCCGGATCGCCGTGCTGACGCTGCGCCGGAGGCGGCGGCGCGGGATGCCCGCTCAGCTGCCGAGGATCTCGATCGCGATCTCGGCGACCTGCGTCGGCGTGCGCCCGACGCGCACGCCGGCCGCCTCGAGCGCCTCGGCCTTCGCGGCGGCCGTCCCCTGCGAGCCGGAGACGATCGCCCCCGCGTGGCCCATGGTCTTGCCGGGCGGGGCGGTGAAGCCGGCGATGTACCCGACGACCGGCTTGCTCACGTGCTCGGCGATGTACGCCGCGGCGGCCTCCTCGGCGTCGCCGCCGATCTCGCCGGACATGACGATCAGCTCGGTCTGCGGATCACGCTCGAACTCGGCGATGACGTCGATGAAGCTCGACCCCGGCACCGGGTCGCCGCCGATCCCGACGATCGTCGAGTTGCCGAACCCGCTCTGGGCCAGCTCGTTGCCGATCTGGTAGGTGAGCGTGCCCGAGCGCGAGACGACGCCGACGTTCCCCTCCTTGAAGAAGGAGGCGGGGATGATCCCGACGTTCGCCTTGCCGGGCGAGAGCACACCGGGGCAGTTGGGCCCGATGAGGCGGACCCCCTCGCGGCGCCGCAGCTGCGTGTAGACGCGCAGCTCGTCGTGCGCGGGGATGCCCTCGGTGATCGCGATGATCGTGCTGATCCCGGCGTCGTCGGCCTCGAGGATCGAGTCGGCGGCGAACGCGGGCGGGACGAAGATCATCGCCGTGTTCGCGCCGGTCTCCTCGACCGCCTTGCGGAAGGTGTTGAAGACCGGGATGCCCTCGACGTCCTGGCCGCCCTTGCCGGGGGTGACGCCGCTGACGACGTTCGTGCCGTAGCGCTTGTTGTTCAGCGTGTGGAACGTGCCCTCCGCCCCGGTGATCCCCGAGACGCACAGGCGGGTGTCC
>DATKLF010000137.1:0-32178 GCA_035542555.1 Solirubrobacteraceae bacterium
TGCGCTACGCCGGAAGGGCCGGCGATTCGCCCCGGTTCATGGGTCCCCCGCTTCCCTCCGGCCGCGCGCCTGTGCGCACCACCCTCGGGAACTCAGCGGTCTTGTCGCTGACGATCGTAGCCGACCGGCGGACGGATCGGCCGCGTGCCGCCCCGACACGCTCGCGGCGCGTGCGCAGCGACGCGCTCGCGCCGCGTGTGCAGCTACGCAGGCCGCGCCGATGGGGATGCACAGGATCCGTGCCGCGACTCCCGTACGCCCGAGCATCACGCGGCGGCGCGCTCGCCGCCGCGACTACCCGCCCGCGACGCTGGATACGTACTTCGCGACGGCCGCGATCTGCGCGGCGGTGAGCTTGCCCTTGTATGCCGGCATCGGGCCACCGCCGTTCTCGACCTGGAGCTGCACGGTCGCCGCGTCCGGCTTGAGCTGGTCGAGGTTCGGGCCGACCTGGCCGGTCGTCCCTGCTGCCTTCAGCGTGTGGCAGGCGGCGCAGTTCTGGACGAAGACCGACTTCCCCGCCGTGAGCGCCGAGGGCGTGCCGGTCGTCGCGGTCGGCGTCGTGGTCGTCGTCGGGGTCGTCGCGGCGGGCGTCGTCGCGACAGGGGTGGTCGCCGCGGGGGTGGTCGCCGCGGGGGCGGCGGTCGTGCTCGACTGGCTCTGGACGCCGCCGCCGTGACCGGCGACCGCCGCCACGTAGGCGGCGACGTTCTTCGCGTCCTGCCCGGCGAGCAGGCCCATCGGCATGTTGCCGTTCCCTTGGGCGCGGCCCATCTGGATCGCGTTCAGCACGAGCGCGGCCGGCGGCTGGCGCACGTCGAGGTTCGGGCCGATCTTCCCGACCGAGTTCGACGCGCGCAGCGTATGGCACGTGGCGCAGTACTTCGCGAACAGCTCGCGCCCCTTGCTCTCGTTCGAGGTGAGGTGCAGGCCCACCGTGTGGCTGTCGGAGTGCTCGGCATTGTGCGCGAGCACGAGCGCCGGGATCCCCAGGCCGATGACCAGCGTCACGAACGCGACCCCGCCGTACAGCAACGCGTTCGACTCGCGCGAGGGCGGCTGGTCGCTCGGGCGCCGCCGCGACGCGAAGGCTGACGCGACGACGATCAGCCCGATCGCAAGGAGCACGGCGACGAGGACGGCGACAGCGATCATCGGCGGGCCACATTACACACCGGAGGGCGCGGAAGGCGGCGCCGTGCGGGCACAAAGGGTGCCGCGGGACCCACGCGCCTCGCGAGCCGGCTCACCGCCGGCGCCCCTGCGCGAACGACATGACCGGCGGGGCGACGGCGCGGAAGCCTCCGGAGCCCGCGCCCGCCGCCGTGGCGTGCTCGGCGTCGCGCTCCACCATCGCCCGCTCGAGCTCGCGCAGGTCGAGCGGGGAGAAGTCCTTGACCTCGCCACCGACGGGCTCGGCGACGTCCAGCGCGGTGAGCCGGCGGACGAGCACGTTGATCCCCCCGCCGGCCGCCGGATGGCGCTCGAGCAGCCCCTCGGCCATCACGAGCGGCTCGGTGCGCACCACGAGCCGGTGGCGGTCGTAGACCTTCGGCTGGATGACGAGGTTCACCGTGCCGTGCTCGTCCTCGAGCAGCATGAAGACGATGCCTCCCGCTGTGCCGGGGCGCTGGCGCGCGACGACCAGCCCGCCCACCCGGACCGCCCGCCCATGGGCGATCCGGCCCAGGTCCGCGCTCGTCACCGCGCCCTGACCGGCGAGGCGCTCGCGCAGCAGCGCGAGCGGATGGGCGCCCGTCGTGAGCCCCGCCGTCGCGTAGTCGGCGAGCATCGCCTCCCACGCCCCAAGCGGCGCAAGCCGCGGCGCCGCCGGCAGATCCAGCGCCAGCGACAGCTGCGTCCCCTCCCCCCCGCGCACCGGCAGCGGCGCAGCCGCGATCCCGAGCCGCCACAAGGCCTCTCTCCGCGCATACGCCCGCGCCTCGCCGCCGCCGTCATCGCGCGACGACGAGGCGCCGGCCTGGCCGGATGCATCGTCGTCGCTGTCAAGGACGCAGCCCGGCGACGTGTGCTCCTGCACACGAGCGGGCGAGGACGCCAGCAGCGACGACGAGGCGCCGGCCAGGGTGTCGCAGGCGCCGGCCCATGCCAGCCGCTCCAGCGACGGCCTCCCCGCCCCCGCGCGCGAGGCGAGGTCCTCGAGCGAGCGGAACGGCCCGTGGGCCTCGCGCTCGGCCACGAGCGTCGCGACCTCGTCCCCGCGTACGCCGAGGACGTGCCCGAGTCCGAGGCGGACCGCGCCCTGTGCGGTGACGGTGCACCCCACGCCGCTGGCGTTCACATCGGGCGCCAGCACCTCGATGCCCCGCCGCTGGGCCTCGTGCACGAGCGCGTCGGGCGGGTAGAAGCCCATCGGCTGCTCGTCGAGCAGCGCGGCGAGGAACTCGGGGCCGTAGTGCACGCGCAGCCAGGTCGACTGGTAGGCGAGCAGGCCGAACGCCGCGCCGTGGGCCTTGGGAAAGCCGAAGCCCGAGAAGCCGATGATCATCGAGAAGACCCGCTCGGCCAGCGCCTCGTCCACGTCGTCCCAGCGCGCCATCGCGCCTTCGACGAAGCGCCGGTGGTGGGACTCGACCGCCGCCAGCGAGCGCTTGCGGCTCATCGCCCGCCGCAGCCCCTCGGCCTCCCCCGGCGAGAAGCCGGCGAACGCCATCGCGACCTCGATCACCTGGTCCTGGAAGATGATCGTGCCGAGCGTGTCGCGCAGCACCGGCTCGAGCGAGGGGTGGTCGTAGGGGACGACGAAGGTGGGGTCGGCGCGCAGCGCCTGGCGACGTTCGATGTAGGGGTTGACGGCACCGCCCTGGATCGGCCCCGGGCGCACGATCGCCACCTGGATGGTGAGGTCGTCGAGGCTCTCGGGCCTGGTACGCCGCAGCGAGGCCATCTGCGCGCGGCTCTCGATCTGGAAGACCCCCGTGGTCTCGGCGTTCTGGATCGTCTCGTAGACCTGCCGGTCGTCGTAGGGGATCCGCGAGAGGTCGATCCGCTCGCCGCGCCGGGCGGCGATCTGCTCGACGCAGCGCTCGACGGCCGAGAGCATCCCGAGCCCGAGCAGGTCGATCTTCAGGAAGCCCGCATCGGCGCAGGAGTCCTTGTCCCACATGACCATCTGGCGCCCCTCCATCGCAGCGGGGACCACCGGGCAGCAGTCGACCAGCGGCCTGGTGGCGATGATCATCCCGCCGGAATGCTGGGAGAGGTGGCGCGGCAGGCCGTAGGCCTCGCGGGCGAGCAGCGCCAGGTGGCGCCAGCGCGTGGGCGTGTCCCCCTCCAGGCGCTCGGATCCGAGCGCCGCCACGATGTCGGCCTCGATCCCCTGCGTCGACCAGCCTTCCGACCCGCGCGCCACCCGCTCGATCTCGCCGGGTGGCAGGCCGAGCGCCTTGCCCAGCTCGCGGATCGCCCCACGCGCGCGGTACGTGGGGAACGCCGCCACGAGCGCCGAGCGCTCGTGCCCGTAGCGCTCGTGGATCCGCGGGATGAGCGCCTCGCGCACGTCGCGCGGGAAGTCGAGGTCGATGTCCGGCAGCGCGCTGATCTCCTCGTTGAGGAAGCGGCCGAGGAAGAGCTTGTTGGCGACCGGGTCGACGTGCGAGAGCCCGGTCAGGTAGCAGACGATCGAGGAGACCGAGGAGCCGCGGCCGCGGCCGGGGGGCAGCAGCGCGCGGGCGGTGTCCGGCCCGCGGACCTCGACGGCGACCTCGCGCGCCAGCTCGAGCATGTCGCGGTGCAGCACGAAGAACCCCGACAGCCCGAGCCGGGCGATGAGCCCGAGCTCCTCCTCCAGCCGCGCCGCGGCCTCGCGGCGCAGGCGATGGCCAGGCGGGTAGCGCTCCTCGAAGCGGGCGCGGCAGGCCTCGGCCAGGATGCGGTCGGCCTCCCCGTCCTCCGCCCCGGGGTAGCGGTAGCCCAGGTCCTGCGTGAGGTCGAAGGTCAGCGTCTCGGCCAGCCGGGCGGTCTCGGCGACCGCCTCGGGATGGTCCTCGAAGCGGGCGGCCATCGCGGCCGGAGTCGTCAGGACGTGCGCGTGGTTGCCGCGGCGCAGCGGCTCGGAGGCGTCGAGGCTCGTGTGCTCGCGCACGGCGACGAGCGCGTCCTGCAGGCGTGCGCGCGCGGGCGTGTGTGCGTGGACGTTCCCGGTCGTCACGCAGGGGATGCCCAGGCGCCCGGCGAGCGCGGCGAGCCCGCGGTTCAGGGCGCGGTCATGGCGGGCGAACGGCCGCTGGAGCTCGACGCGCAGGCCCTCGCGGCCGAAGGCCTCCAGCAGCCGGCGCATCGTCGGCTCGTCGCGCACCCCGTGGCGCGCGCAGCCGCTGAGGCAGACGAGCCCCCGCGCATGCTCCTCGACATCGCGCAGCTCGACACCCGGCGCGCCGCGCTCGCGCCGCGCCGAGCCCGCGCGCGTGTGCGCGTGCGCGCGCGTGAGCAGCCGGCAGAGGCTCGCCCAGCCCTGCGCGTCGCGGACCAGCAGCGTCACGTGCCGGTGCGGCTGCCCGTCGTCGCGCACGGAGACCTCGGCGCCGTGGATCGCCCGCAGACCGCGCGCCCTGGCCGCCTGGGCGAACTCCATCGAGCCGCAGACCGTGTCGTGGTCGGTCAGCGCGAGCGCGGCGTGCCCGCGCTCCAGCGCCGCCTCGACGAGCTCCTCGGGCAGCGACGCCCCGTCGAGGAACGAGAAGGCCGAGTGGCAGTGGAGCTCGACGTATGACACGAACATATGTTCGCATGCCGGGCGGCGGAAGCGCTCACACCCTGCGCGCGGCGCGCAGGCAGTCGCCGCGCTCGCGCCAGGACCCGTCGAGGCCCCGCGCAGTGGCCGCGACCAGGCGCGCCGACTCGACGCTGTGCTCGACCCCGCCGCCGAGCCCGGGGCCGGCCGAGACGGATCCGCGCAGCCCGGTCGTGCTCGCCTGCAGGTCGTAGACGCGCTCCAGCGCGGTGCCGGCGGCGTCGAGGCGCACGCGCAGCGCGCGCGAGACCGCGACGGCGTCGCCCAGACGCAGCCGCGGGCTGCGCACGGCCCGGATGAACGCTCCCGCGACCGCGAGGCTGGCCGCGTTCGTGAGATCCAGGTGGCGCTCGAGCTGCACGATCCGCCCGCGGTGCAGCGGCGCCGGCGGGCGGCGCAGGATGCGCCGCAGCGCACCGGGCAGCGCCGCGCCCGCCTGGACGCGCCGCGTCTCGGTGATCGCGAGGTCGAGCGGCCGGCCCGCGGCATCGACGGTCAGCGTGTAGCGCTCCTCGCCGCGCGCAAGGCCCTCACCCTGCGCCCCGGCACCCAGGCCCACCGACCCGGCGAGGTCGTTGCGCCGGCGGATCGTGAAGCTGCGCTCCCCGCTCGCGCGGTCCAGGCTCGTGCCGAACAGGTCCTCGGCGTCGAAGCGCAGGCCCAGGACACCGAGCTGCCCGCGGACCTCGGCGTCCATCCCGCGCTCGCCGAACGTGATGTCGGGCGGCGGAGGCGGCGGGGGCGGCCGGCCCTGGCGACGCAGCGGCCGCGTGCGCCCGGCCGTGCGCACCGGGACGGCGGCGGCGATCCGCCGCAGCAGCTCCTCGGCCTCGGCGGGCCCGCGCACGCGCCAGGTCCGGGCGCGGGCAAGGCGCCCGGAGGCGCCGCCGGTGAGCGTCGCGCCGAACTGGTGCGTCCCGACCCCCAGCTCGGCGCCGACGGCGGCCTCGAGCCCCGCCCCCGAGCGATCGACGAGCGTCACGAGCTCGCTGCCGTCCGAGCGGCGCTCGCGCAGCACCGTGCGCCCGCCCGCGAGCCGCACGAGCCAGACGCGCAGGCTGGCGTCCGCGCTGCGCGAGCGCGAGGCGACGACGCACGGCGCGCGGTCGCGGTCGCAGTCGCCCGCGGCGGCGACGCAGATCGCGCGCGCGAACTGCGCCGCGAGGATCTGCGCCAGGCCGGCGGCGGACGCCGCGGCGACGCCGGCGGCCAGCACGACGAGCGCCAGCAGGACGAGGGCGACGTACTCGAGCGTGGACTGGCCGGCCTGGGCGCGCACGCGGCGACCCTCGCGCCGTGCGCGTGACGGCACAACGCACGGAGTGCGACGAGACGGCGCTGCCTTCCGCTCAGCGGTGGCGGAACCACGCCCCGCGCTCAAGGTCGCGGAAGACGACGAGGTCGCGCCCGTCGATCGTGACGACCTCCCAGTAGCGCCGGCGCAGCGGCCGCTCGGCCCACCAGCGGTCCTCGATGAGCCACGACTCGCGCACCGCGACGACCTCGTGGCCGTCGACCTCGATCGGCCGGCCGCCGCGGCCCGCGAGCACCTGGGAGGGGCGCGGCACGTCCAGGCGCCGCGCGCCGGGGGTCATCCGCGCGGCCCCTCGAACGGGGTGAGCACCGCCCGCCGCTCGGGCACCCGCGAGTCAGGGTCGACCGGCAGGACCCGCAGCGCGGCGTCCGGCCCGGCGGCCGCGCGTGCCTGGCCGACCGCCTCGCGCAGGCGCGCCGCCCGCTGCGCGTGGCCGTCGTCGAACAGGGCGTGGCCTGGCGCGGCCGGTGGGCCGAGCCGCTCGGCGGCCAGGCGCAGCGATTCGGCCGGCGCGGGCAGCAGCGCCAGCCGCGCGGCGAGCGCAAGCCGCATCCGCAGCGGATCGGCGAGCGGCTCGCGAAAGACGGCCCGCTCGCGCCACGTCCCCCCTTCGACGAGCACCGCCGAGAGCACCGCCGCGCGCAGCGTGCGTCCCCGCCGCTCGGGGCGGGCCAACAGGCGGTCGACGAGCAATCCGAGGGCGCGCTCGAGCTGTGCGCCGGACGCCGACTCCTCGAGGTCGAGCGTCTCCTCGAGGAGCTCGGCGGCCGGGCGCGGGCGCAGCGGCGTGTCGCGTCCCTGGGCGAGGTCGTGCGCCAGGAGCCCCGCGGGGCCGAAGCGATCGGCCACCGCATCGCGCGGGAGCGCCGCGAGCTGCCCGAGCGTCGCGATCCCCAGGCGCTCGAGTGCCGTCGGCAGGTCGGCCGTCTGCTCGCGGCGGCGCAGCAGGGCGACCGGCTCGCCCGCCAGCCCGGCCGCGCCGTCGACGATGCGGGCGCTGCGCGTGCGCGCGCGGGTGGCAGCGGCCAGCGCGCAGAAGCGCGAGGGCCCGGCGCCGATCCGCGCCGGAGTGCGCAGCGCCGCGCGCACCGCCGCGACGACCCCGTCGAGCGAGCCGCCGTGCAGGCGCCCCAGGCCACGGGCCTCGAAGCACGCGACGCCGGGCGCCGGGCTCTCGACGGCCGCGCCGACGGCCTCAAGGCGCGCCAGCACGCGCTCCCAGGCGTCGGCCACGCCGACCGGGTCGGGCGGGATCAGGGCCAGCCGCGGCGCGCGCGCGAGCGCCTCCCCCAACCGCATCCCGGGATGGATCCCGAGCGCCTCGGCCGCCTGCGAGACCTCGCCGACGACCTGGCGGCGGCCGGGCTCCGGGGCGAGCGCCATCGGGCCCTGGGCGAGCGCCGCCCGCCCGCCTGCGGCGACGACGAGCTCAAAGCGTGGCAGGAGGACGCAGACGACCATCGAATCGAACACATGTTCGCATCGGAGGTCCCCATCGCGCAAGGGTCCATGCGAGGATGGTCGCCGTGCCCGACTCCGCCGCCGCCCTGCTGCGCCGCCTCCACGTTCCCGGCGATCCGCTGCTCCTGCCGAACGCCTGGGACGCCGCGAGCGCGCGGCGCTTCGCCGACCTCGGCGCGCGCGCGATCGCGACGACGAGCGGCGGCGTGGCACGCGCGCTCGGCTTCGACGATGGGCAGAACACGCCGATCGACGAGATGCTCGAGGCGGTCGAGCGGATCGCCGCAGTCGTCGACGTCCCGCTCACCGCCGACATGGAAGCCGGCTACGACCTGCCCGCCGCCGAGCTCGCCGAGCGCCTCCTGCAGACCGGCGCCGTGGGCCTGAACCTCGAGGACTCAGACCACGCCCGTCCCGGCACCCTCGTCGCGCCCGAGGCTCACGCCGAGCGGATCGCGGTGCTCGCGCATGCCGGGCTCGTCGTGAACGCCCGCATCGACGTGCACCTGAACGAGGTGGGCGACCCGGCGAGCCGCCTGGACGAGGCGCTGCGCCGCGCGGTCATCTACCTCGAGGCCGGCGCGGCGTGCGTCTACCCGATCCTGCTTGACGACGAGGTCGACCTCGGGGCGTTCGTCGCCGCCGCGGGCGCGCCCGTCAACGCGCTCCAGTATTCAGGCAGCCCGACGCTGGCGCGCATGCGCGAGCTGGGCGTCGCGCGCGTGAGCGTCGGGTCGGGGCTCGCGAGCGCCGCGCTCGACCACGCAGCCGGCATTGCGCGCGCGTTCCTGGCCGGCGACGACCTGCCGCTGCGCGAGGCCGACGGCGAGCTGTAGCGGTGGGCGCCCGCGGTCGGCAGGGTCCGGCGCGCTCGGCGCTGCGCGACGCGACGTGGCGCCCGTCGCACCGCCAGCTCGCGCGCCTGATCGCGGGTCTTGTGCTGTTCGGCGCGGGCGAGGCGCTGCTCGTGCTCGCCGCACTGGGCAACTCCCCGTGGACGGTGCTCGCCGCCGGCGTCGCCAACCAGACCGGCCTCAAGATCGGGACGGCGACGATCCTCATCAGCGTCGCCGTGCTGCTCGTCTGGATCCCGCTGCGCGAGCGGCCCGGCTTCGGGACGATCGCGAACGCGCTCGTCATCGGCCTGGTGATCGACGGGACGCTCGCGCTGGTCGCGACGCCCTCCGCGCCGGCGCTGCGCGTGCTGTTCGTGGCCGCCGGGATCGCGCTCGTCGGGCTCGGGAGCGGCCTGTACATCAACGCCGCCTTGGGGCGCGGGCCGCGCGACGGACTGATGACCGCGATCCACCACCACACCGGACGCTCGATCGCGCTCGTGCGGACCGTGATCGAGGTCGGCGTGCTCGTCGCCGGGGTCGCCCTCGGCGGGCTCTTCGGCCCGGCGACCGTGGCGTTCGCCCTGCTGATCGGGCCGTCGGTGCACATGGCGCTGCGCCTGCTGCCGGCCGGCGCACCCGCCGGGTGAGCGGTCAGTCGGGCGCCCCGAACATCCTCCCCAGGCGCATCGCGACGCCCCAGTCGCCCGCCAGGTCGAGCCGCCGCGTCAGCAGCGCGCTCGTGGGCCCGAGCTCGCCCGCGGCCATCCGCGCGACGTCGGAGACGTCCGCGGAGATGATCAGCGCCGGGTCGTCCGCCGCGCCGCGGCGCGGGCGCGCGCGGTCCTCGGCGACGAGCACCGTCCACGTGTCGACCCGTCCGTCGGCGCGGCGCAGGTCGAACTGCAGCTCTCCGGTGAAGCCGCCCGCCGCGGCCGGGTTGAAGCGACGCGCGAGGCCGTGGAAGACGAGCCGCTGGGCGATCCGCGAGCCGCCGACGCGATCCAGGCGCCGGTCATCCGAGCGGGCGACGAAGGTGGCGAAGGCGCCGCGGTCCATGCCCACAGCAGGCTAGATGGTCGATTGCGCGGCGGCCCGGACGTAGAACGGGCCTCCGCGAAGGAGGCCCGTCCCGTAGCACGCCTGTAAGCCGGATTCTGTCGTGGACAGCCATCCATCTGTGCGACCTACCTGGACCTCGGCGGGCAGCCTGCGAGCGGTCCTGCTTGGTCTTGCATCCGGTGGGGTTTGCCTGGCCGCCGTGTCGCCACGACGCCGGTGCGCTCTTACCGCACCATTTCACCCTTGCCTGTGCGCGGATGGGCGGACGTCCTGCCCACCCACGCCATCGGCGGTGTGTTTCTGTGGCACTTTCCCGCGGGTTTCCCCGGGTCGGTGTCCCGACCACCGCGCCCTGCGATGTCCGGACTTTCCTCGAAGGGTTGTCTCTCCCTCCGCGGCTGTCCGGCGTGCACGGCAACTGTAGAGCACCCGCGCCGTGAATCCGAGGGCTGCGGACCGCTCAGGCCAGGCCCGTCCCGCAACCGCCGCAGCGGCCGCCGACCGGCCGCGGCCCGTGCCCGTGGCGGGGCGCCATGGCGCCGCCACAGACCGGGCACGCGACCGTGCGGTCGGAGCGGAGGCCCTCCCATACGCCGACGAGAAGCTCGTCGAGCGTGAGCCTGCCGCGATCATCGAGCTCGGGAACCGCGCGGTGGCCGCCGGGGCCGGCGTGCCCGCGCGAGTCGAGCTCGAAGCTGAGGATGCGCCTGCGCGGCGCGAGCGTGGCGGCGGCCATCACGCCACGCTCCTGAAGAGGCCGACGACCCGCCCGAGGACCCGCACGTCCTTCGAGCGGATCGGTTCCATGGAGGCGTTCTCGGGCTGCAGGCGCACGTGATCGGACTCGCGGTAGAACCGCTTGACCGTCGCCTCCTCGCCCACCAGCGCGACGACGATCTCGCCGTCGGCCGCCGTCTGCTGCGGGCGCACGACCACGTAGTCGCCCTCGAGGATGCCGGCGTCGACCATCGAGTCGCCGCGCACGCGCAGGACGTACTCGCCGTCGTCGCCGCCGGCTGCCTGCGGCACATGGACGTACTCCTCGATGTTCTCCTCAGCGAGGATCGGCTGGCCGGCGGCCACCGCGCCGACGACCGGGAGCCCCGGGCTGACCACCTTGCCGATCGCCCCGTGCACGGCGGCGCCCGCCCCGCGCGTCGCGCGGTCGAGCAACTCGAGCGCCCGCGGCTTGGACGGGTCGCGCCGCAGCACGCCGAGCTTCTCGAGGTTCGCAAGGTGCGCGTGGACGGTCGAGGACGACGTCAGGCCGACGGCCTTCCCGATGTCGCGCACGGTCGGCGGATAGCCGTACCGCGCGGAGTAGGTCTTGATGAAGTCGAAGATCTCCTGCTGGCGCTTCGTCAGGTCCATGGCGCTCTCACCCGCTGTGATCGAACATGTGTTCGGTAAGGTAACGCCCCGGCTGGACGGAACGCAACCGCTGCAGCGCGCGCTGCGGGCGGCGAACGCGCTGCTATCCTCGCCGTCCCCGCGCGTCCGCGGGCCGCTCTCGCGCCGATGGCGGAATTGGTAGACGCGCCAGGTTGAGGGCCTGGTGGGCTTCACGGCCCGTGGAGGTTCGAGTCCTCTTCGGCGCACTACTGGGCTGGTCCGAATCGACTGCGATATTCTTCGCGGGCAAAGTCCCTGGAAATCGAGCGGTTCTGACGTCGCTCTGTCGCCAGGAGCGAGCCGAGTTGGATTCTGTCCGGTGTCTGGGGCGAGGAGTCCGATATCTCGCTCGCAGGAACTGCCGGGTCCGTTGGCCGGCTCTCCGGGGCCGGCGGGCCTGAGGCTGAAGAGGGTCTTCGGAACGCCGAAGGCCCGGCGGGTTCGCCGGGCCTTCGGCCGTCTTGCCCTGGTCGCTTCGTCCCATCCGCCGGGAACGTCCCCGTCGTTACCGTTCAGCAGGCCGAGCGCGCTCATGGCGAGGACGACGCGGCGGTAAGTGCTGGCCGGCTGGAGCCCCTGGAATCCAGCCCGCGGTGCTCGAGCAGC
The DNA here is from genome assembly GCA_035542555.1 of Solirubrobacteraceae bacterium. Classification (GTDB taxonomy): domain Bacteria; phylum Actinomycetota; class Thermoleophilia; order Solirubrobacterales; family Solirubrobacteraceae; genus F1-60-MAGs163. The sequence continues at coordinate 11,426 of DATKLF010000137.1, forward strand.
GCATTCAGCGCCTCTGAGCCGAGCCGCCGGGTACTGAACGCCAGTCGGAACGCCGCCTTGCGTCCTTCTCCGAGGCGGGGCAGTTCGGTGTAAACCTGGCGTGGACCCGTCGGCGTTGTCAGTCAGGCCGCTGGGATTGCGTGGTCCTGCCTGGCAACGCCTCCGGGTTTGTGGCGGCCCTTGTTCTGCACGGCGACCTGCTTGGTCCGCACAATGGTTTGGACGACGTCGCGGGCGCTGCGCTGCTCGGGAGTCATCTCCTCCGCGCGCACGAAGTGCATCACCTGGCGATGCGTGCGCGAGGGCTTCGACCGCGTCGCCGTCAGCGGAGCAGCCCGGGTCCACGGCGACGGTCGCGACGGTCGTCGCGACGGTCACCACGGTCGTCGCGACGGTCCTCGCGCCGGTCGCCACGGTCGTCGCGCCGGTCGCCGCGTCGGTCGCGCCCGCCGAGCAGGCCGTCCCGATCTCCTCTGCGTCCGAGCAGACCCATCTCAGCGACCCTCCCCGGCTGCAGCCTGACGATCGGCTTCGACCGCGGCCAAGAGCGCCTGGGTCGGGATCCGGCCGCCGGCCACCAGCTCGCCACCCGAACGTCGCACGGCCGATGCGAACGGCGCCGCCCAGGTGTTCTCCCACACGAGCACGGCAGCCGCACTGACGGGCTCCAGCGATTCCCCGACGTCCTCGACGTCCGACTCGGCGAGGAGAACGGCAAGATCCGCCTCCAAGGCGCGCAGCTCGCCGACCTCGCTGTCGTCGAGATCACGCAGCTCGGAGGCTTCGACGGTCCCGTCGGCGTCCTTCGCGAGCACGATCAGATCCAGCACCCTGATCGTCCCGCTGGAGCTGAGCTCGGTCAGCTTGGACGCCACCTCGCCAGAGAACTTCGCCTTGTCCGCCGGGAATCGGACGACGAGGTAGTCGACCGGCCCCAGCTCATCGATGTTGATGTCAGCCATTGCACGCCTCCAGGTAGTGCCGGGCGGCCCGGCGTCGAGATTGGCCTCAAGCCTCGCCCACACCGGCCACGGCGTCATCACCCCGACGGGATGAAGATGGGGGAGCCTGCCGCACCGGCGTCGCCGCACGCCGCCACGAGGCATCCGGGCGGAACGGCAGAGCCGCCCGGCCGGTCGCATCGGTCTCGCACCAGTAGACGAGCCCGGCTGCGGGGTCGGCGCGGCGCTGATCATCGCTCCAGTTCTCGGTCGCCGTGGTGACGTACAGCCGGCTGAGACCCGGGCCGGCGAATGCGCAGCAGGTGCTCAGCCGCGCCGGGACGAGGAGCACCTCGCGGAGCACGCCCTCCGGGGAGTAGCGCCGGACCTGTCCGCCGCCGTAGATTGCGACCCAGAGGTCACCTGCTGCGTCCACGGTCATGCCGTCCGGTGCGCCGACTTCCTCGTCCACGCTGACCAGAATCCGGCCGCCCGCGATCGTGCCTCCTTCGCGGTCGAACGCAAACGCGTGTATCACGCGCGGGCCACTGTCCACCATGTACATGGTGGTGCCGTCAGGGCTCCAGCCCAGTCCGTTGGGGATCGTGAGATCAGCGAGCATCAGTTCGACGTTTCCGTGCTGGTCGAGGCGGTAGAGCGCCCCGCCCCCCTCGTGGTGGTCGTCTGCCAGCGTGCCGGCCCAGAATCGGCCCTGCGGATCGCACGCTCCGTCGTTCATGCGCGTGCTGCGCGGCGAGACCTCGGTGATCATCCGGTGCGCGCCGTCGGGGGCCAGGTAGGCGAAGCCACGGCCGGCGCCCAGCAGCCAGCCACCGTCGCTCTGGACAGGTGCGATCATCCCGACGGTCCACGGCAGCTCGTACACGCGGACGGGCACGAGCGCACCGTCGTCGCGGACCTGGTCGCGGTACACGCGATGGGCGAGGATGTCCACTCGCAGCAGCTCGCCGCGACGGGCGTCCCATCGGACTCCCTCCCCGAGGACGGTCTGCTCGGCGGTGCAGGCAACGGCAGCGCCGTCTCGCCGTGACGCGCGTGCCATCGTCAGGCTCCGAAGTCCACGACGACCTTGATGTCGTCCGCGCTGCGCTCGAGCGCGTCGGCGATGTTCTCGGGTGACACCCGGCGCGAGATCAGTCGCCCGAGCCAGGCGGGGTCGGCCGCGGCGAGCGCCTCGGCGGCCCGGTAGAAGTGCCGCCGGTTGGCATTGACCGAGCCGACGATCACGTTGTTGTGCAGGACCACCTCTCGGGCCACGTCGGCCGGTGAGAGTCCGCTGGTCGGCCCACCGCTCCCGACACCAGTCAGACAGACCACCCCGCCGGCGCCGACCTGGCGGATCGAGTCGACGATCACCGAGCCCACTCCGGTGCACTCGATGACGACATCTGGCGAGAGGCCGATGTCGGCCACCGCCCCGGAGTGGTAGGTGGCGCCGACGTCCCGCACCAGTCGCGGCTTGGCGCCCTCGGTGACCCGGTCGAGGACGTGGACGTCGAACCCGTGCTGGACGCCGGCCATGGCGGCGAGCATGCCGATCGGGCCGGCACCCGTGATCAGCACCTGCCGAGGCTCCCAGAACGCGCGAGCTCGCATGACCCCGACCAGCTCCCAGGCCTTCGCCACCACGGTGGTCGGCTCGAGCAGCACTCCGAGCAGCCCCAGCGCGCTGTCCACCTTCGTGAAGTAGCCCGGCTCGATCCGCCATCGCTCGGACATGAACCCGTCAAGCTCTTTGATGCCGCGCTCGGTGTACTTCCCGTTGCGGCACATGTCCCACTCACCCACGGCGCAGTTCGGGCATGGCACGGGGTCGGGGCGGCGAACGATCCCGACGACCAGGTCACCGGGCTGCAGGCCGGAGTTCGGGCCCGGGTCGAGCACTCGGCCAAGCGATTCGTGGCCGAGGATCAGCCGATCGCGCCCGGGGGGCGCCCAGCCGTAGGCGCCCGACGCGATCTCGATGTCCGTCCCGCAGACGCCCACGGCCACCGCCTCGACCAGGATCGAGCCGGTGCTCTCATCTGGTTCAGCGACGTCCTCGAAGCGAACCGAACCCGCAACCCCGGGCTGAACTGTCACGGCCTTCATGACCCCGGCACCTCAAACGTGCTCGAGCGCCTGCGGCGACTCGGCGAGGAGGTGCTCCGCGTGGGCCACCACCGGCATGCCGCCCTTTCCGACCTTGAGGGGCGTGCGGTGGAAGCCGTGGAACATCATCATGCCGCCGGCCAGCCACGCGGCGTCCCAGCCGTGCTGCTTGAGCACGCAGTAGGCGATGTAGCTGCGGAACCCGGAGCGGCAGTAGACGTAGACGGGCTTGTCGCGCGGCACCTCGTCGAGCCGTTCCCGCAGCTCGGTGTAGGGGATCAGGATCGCCTCGGGAACGTGCCAGTAGTCGTACTCCGCCTCGGTGCGCGTGTCGATGATCGTCGCGCGCTTCGCGCAGTCCGGGTACTCCTCCGGATACCACAGCTGGATGTCGCCGCGAAGGAGGTTCGAGCCCACGAAGCCGACCATGTTGACCGGGTCCTTGGCGGCGCCGTAGGGCGGCGCGTAGGCGAGCTCGAGGTGCTCGAGGTCGAACACGGTCATCCCGGCGCGCAGCGCGGTCGCAAAGACGTCGATGCGCTTGTCGACCCCGTCCCAGCCCAGCACCTGGGCACCGAGCAGCCTGCCCTCTGCGGGCTCGAACAGCAGCTTGATGAAGAGGGGCTCCGTGCCCGGGTAGTACGCAGCGTGGCCGGGGTGGTTGTCGTAGACCTTGCGGAAGTCCATGCCCGCCTCGCGGAGCTCCGTCTCGGTCATCCCCGTGCCGCCCGCTGTCATCTCGAACACCTTGACGATGGCCGTCCCCTGGGTTCCGCGGTACGCGCTGTCGCGGCCGTGGATCGTGTCGGCTGCGATCCGGCCCTCCCGGTTGGCCGGCCCCGCGAGCATCGAGAGCGTCGGCTCGCCGGTCAGGAAGTTCGGCGTCTCGACGGCGTCGCCGGCCGCGAGGATGTCGGGTGCCGACGTGCGCATGTGCGCGTCGACGGCGATGCCCCCGCGCGGGCCGATCTCGATCCCCGCCTCGCGGGCGAGCTCGACATTGGGCCGCGCCCCGACCGCCATCACGACCACGTCCGCTTCGACCGAGGTGCCGTCGGACAGCTCGACGACCAGCATGTCGCCGTCAGCCTTGACGGCCGTCGCGGATGTGCCGAGACGCAGGTCGACGTCGTGGGTGCGGACGTTGTAGTCCAGGAGCCGCGTCATCTCGGGGTCGAGCCAGGGCATCAGCCGCCCGGTCCGCTCGACCACGGTCGTGCGGAGCCCCCGCGACCTGAAGGCCTCGGTGAGCTCCAGGCCGATGTAGCTGCCACCGACGACGACGGCGCTCCTGGCGCCCTCGTCGAGCCGGCCGATGATGCGGTCCATGTCGGGGATGTTGCGCAGCACCTTGACGCGCGGATCGTCGGCGCCGGGGATCGGCGGCCGGATCGGTTCGGCGCCGGGGCAGAGCACGAGCTTGTCGTACGACTCGCGGTAGGTGCGACCCTGGTCGACGTCGCGGACCTCGACCTCCTTGCGGTCGCGATCGATGCGGATCACGTCCTGCCCTGTGCGGACATCGAGCGCGAGGCTCTCGCCCAGGCTCTCGGGCGTCTGGAGCAGCAGGCTGTCACGCTCGGGGATCGCGCCCCCGATGTGGTACGGCAACCCGCAGTTCGCGAAGGAGACGTAGTGGTCACGCTCGAGCACGACGATCTCGGCGGACTCGTCGAGGCGCCGTAGCCTCGCTGCTGTCGAGGCACCCGCCGCGACGCCGCCCACGATCACGGTCTTCATGTCATCACCTTCTCCTTCCGGCGACCGTTGGACGTGCGCCCTTCGGCAGCGTCGATCGCGTACGCCGCACCGATGAGCGTGAGGTGGCTGAACGCCTGGGGGAAGTTGCCGACCTGCCGCCCGAGCTCGACGTCGTATTCCTCCGCCAGCAGGCCGAGGTCGTTGCTCAGGCCGAGGAGCCGCTGGAACAGCGTCCGTGCCTCATCGACGCGGCCGTTGAGCGCCAGGGCGCTGACCAGCCAGAACGAGCATGCGAGGAACTGCCCCTCGCCGCCCGGCAGCCCGTCGTCGGTCTGCGCCGTCGAGTACCGCGCGACGAACCCGTCGCGGCCGAGCTCGCGCGAGACCGCATCGATCGTGCCCGTGACCCGCTCGTCCGAGCCGGGCAGGAATCCCATGATCGGGATGGTGAGCACGCTCGAATCGAGCTCGCGCGACCCGTAGTACTGCGTGAACGTCCGCCGCTCGGAGTCGTACCCGCGCTCGCAGACCTCGCGGTGGATCTCGTCGCGAACCTGCCTCCAGCGCTCGAGTGGTGCCTCGAGGTCGAACCGCTCGACGAGTCGCACGGCGCGATCGAACACGACCCAGGCCATGACCTTGGAGTAGGTGTAGTGCCGGCGCGGTCCGCGTGACTCCCAGATGCCGTCGTCCGGCTCGCGCCAGATCGTCTCGACGTACTCGAACAGGGTGCACCACCGGGGCCAGAGCCGCTCATCGACCCGGCCGCCGTGCTGCGAGGCGAGGTAGAAGGCGGCGACGACCTCCCCATAGACGTCGAGCTGGAACTGCTCGGACGCCGCGTTGCCGACCCGGACCGGCCTGGAGCCCTCGTAGCCCGGGAACTCATCGAGTTCGAACTCCGTCAGGCGCCGCTCGCCGCGGATCCCGTACATGATCTGCGCCTTCGCAGGCTCTCCCGTGCCGACGCGCGCCATCCAGTCGCGGAAGCCGAGCGCCTCGTCCGTGTACCCGGCGGTGAGCAGCGCCTGGAGCGCGAGGACCGAGTCGCGCAGCCAGCAGTAGCGGTAGTCCCAGTTGCGCACGCCGCCGATGTCCTCCGGCAGGGAGGTGGTCGGCGCAGCGACCAGCGCGCCGGTCGGCTCGTAGGTCATCGCCTTCAGCGTCCTCAGCGAGGTCAGCACCTCGTCCCGGTAGGGCCCGTCATAGGCGCACCGGTCACTCCATGACCGCCACCAGGCCTGTGTCCGGGCAAGCGCCGAATCGGCGTCCTCGACGGGCGGTGTGACCTCGAACGCGGAGTGCCAGCACAGCGTGAAATGCTCGCGGCCGCCCTCCCGGATGACGAAGTCCGCGCTGAGCGTGCCATCACGAAGCGTGAGCGGCACCGCGGTGCTGAGCCGGAACGCGTCGGGTCCCGCGGTGGCGACCGCTCCGTCCGGTGCCGGCTCGACCCATGGCCTGATCGACCCGTAGTCCGGGCGCAGCGAGAGCTCCAGCCGCATCGGCACGCGGCCTCGCAGGCCCTCGACGATCCGCATCAGGCGCGGGGGGCCGCCGACGCGGCGAGGCATGAAGTCGATCACGCGCGCCGCGCCCTCCGCGGTCTCGACATCGGTCTCGAGCACCAGCGTCCCGGGGCGGTAGCGGCGGGTGGTCGCCGTGACGGGCCCCTCGGGTCCGAGGCGCCAGCGCCCATGCCGGTCGTCTCCCACGAGCGCCGCGAGGCACGACGCCGAGTCGAAGCGCGGCAGGCAGAGCCAGTCCACCGATCCGTCACGCCCCACCAGGGCCCCGCTCTGCAGGTCGCCGATGAAGCCGTAGTCCTCGATGCTCATGCCGGTGGCTCCCCTCTCACGCCGTTCGATGCACTCAGCGAACCAAGCCCAGGCTCGCGTGTCATCGCCCCGATGGCATGAAGGAGGCCGGGCGTCGCTCGCCGGCGCACCCAGCGATCGCGAAGGAGGCGACGAGCCGAGCACGCAGGTCGGCCTGACGGGCCTGCCCGAGCGCCGAGCGCCGGAGCGGGCTTCATGCCATCGGGGCGATGACCCGCGGGCCCGGATCCGGTGTGCTGACCACGGCGGATCCGATCGAAACCGGCGCGGCGCCGCAGCGGCGTGTGCACGCGGTCGAGGGGAGGACCTGATGGCGCAGATCGAGCAGACCACCGAGACCCCGGACCGCGAGAGCTCCGATCAGGGCACAACGGGCAACGGGACCGCGCCTCGCGCCGTACCGCATCTGAGCACGAGAGAGCGGGCTGCACGCGGCAAGGCTGCCCGCGCGGAGATACCGCGGTCTGTGCACGGCGAGTGGGAGCCGGCTGCGAGCCGGCGAGACCCGGTGGCGCTGCTCGAGGAGCAGGCCGCCTCGCGGGTGCAGGAGCTCGTCCCCATCCGGTATGGGCGCATGCTCGTCTCGCCGTTCACGTTCTATCGCGGGGCCGCGTATCCGATGGCCGCCGACCTGGCGGATGGCCCGCGGACCGGCCTCGAGGTCCAGCTGTGCGGCGACGCGCATCTGTCCAACTTCGGGGCCTTCGCCGCGCCCGACAGGAGCCTCGTCTTCAGTGTCAACGACTTCGACGAGACGCTTCCGGGGCCCTTCGAGTGGGACGTCAAGCGCCTCGCCGCCAGCTTCGCGGTGGCGGGCCGCGATCGCGGATTCAGTGCCAAAGAGCGCCATGCCGTCAACCTCACCGTCACGCGCACCTACCGCGAGGCGATGCGCGAGTACGCCGCGATGACCAACCTCGACGTCTGGTACTCCCGCATCGACGTCGACGACATCGCTGAGCTCGCCTCCCAGGAGGGAACGGCGAAGCAGATGAAGCGCCTCGAGCGAAATGTGGCGCACGCGCGGGCGAAGGACCGGATGAAGGCGTTCGGCAAGCTCACCCGGCTGGTGGACGGCGAGCCGCGCATCGTGAGCGATCCGCCCCTGATCGTGCCCATCGAGGAACTCCTGTCGCAGAGCGACTACGAGCGGCTCGACGAGTTCATGCACGGCGTTTTCCGCGCCTACCGGCGGACGCTCACGGCCGACCGGCGCCGACTCCTCGAGCGCTACCGCTACGTCCACCTGGCGCGCAAGGTGGTGGGCGTCGGCAGCGTCGGCACACGGGCCTGGATCATGCTGCTGCTGGGTCGCGATGCCCACGATCCGCTGTTCCTGCAGGTCAAGGAGGCCGAGGCGTCGGTGCTCGAGCCGTTCCTCGGCAAGAGCGCCTTCTCGAGCCACGGCCAGCGTGTGGTCGAGGGCCAGCGGCTGATGCAGGCCGCCAGCGACGTCATGCTCGGCTGGATGCGCGCGACGGACGTGGAGGGTGCGAGCCGCCACTACTACATCCGCCAGCTCTGGGACGCGAAGGGCTCGGCGCTCATCGAGTCCATGAATCCGCGCGCCATGACGGTGTATGCGCGGCTGTGCGGGCGCACCCTGGCGAAGGCGCACGCGCGCTCCGGGGACGCGATCGCGATCGCGTCGTACCTCGGGCGAGGCGGCAGGTTCGACCAAGCGCTCGCGGCGTTCGCCGAGACGTACGCGGATCAGAACGAGCGCGACTACGCCGCGCTCAGCGAGGCCGTCGCGTCCGGCCGCGTCGCGGCCCAGAGCGGCCTCTGAGCGGGCTCAGCCCGCGGCCGCCTTCAGGTATGCCGCGTGCTCAGACGCTGACGGCCGGCGAGCGCTCCGGCGCGACGGCGGGTGCGGCGGGCGCGGGGCGGAACGGCCGCATCTCGACGCCCTCGCCGCGGCGCAGCGTCACGGCGGTCGACGGCGGGATCTCGTGCCAGGCACCCGGAAGGTCGGAGAACGGCTCCGAGACGATCAGGCGGTCATCGTGGCCGAGCTTCTGCAGTCGCTCGTTGTCCGGATACAGGCCGCGCACCGTCTCGACGTCGGCTGAGGCGAACAGGGAGCGCGGCTGCCCGCTGGTCGCGTAGCGCACGGCCCACAGGCCGACGCCGTCCGAGACGCCGAAGCTGCCCTGCACCGCATCCTTGACGCCGCGGCGTTCCGCCGTCGCCTCGATCAGGCCGGTCGTCCGCTCGAGCGCCGCGATGGGATCCTGCTCGAGCCCCAGGGTGAGGGCCAGGTGGAACACGACCTCGCTGTCCGTCGAGCCACGCACCTCGGGAAAGAGCTCGGGGTCGAGCGCGAACATCAGGTCGCGCCGCAGCAGGTGGAAGTCGGCGATGAAGCCGTTGTGGACGAACAGCCAGCGGCCGTGGCGGAAGGGATGGCAGTTGGTCTCCTGCACCGGTGAGCCGATCGCAGCCCGCACGTGGGTCAGGAACAGCGGCGACTCGACGTGCCCTGCGATCTCGCGCAGGTTCGCGTCGCCCCATGCGGGCTCGACGCTGCGGTAGACGCCGGGGCCGTCGCCCGCCCCGTACCAGCCCAGGCCGAAGCCGTCGCCATTCGTCGGCTCGGCGCCCATGCGCGAGAGCAGGCTCTGATCCACGATCCCGTGCGGGGTCTTGAACAGCACCTCGTCGATCAGCACCGGCTGCCCGAACCACCCCATCCAGCGACACATGGCCAAGCTCCTTTACGCGCGGGCGCCCCGCGGGCGGACACGATTCAATGGTCGCCGCCGGCCGCGCGGGCCGCATCGCCTCGATGGGGTGAAACCCCGCTGCCGGCGTTGCGGGCGCCGGCCTGTTGGGGGGCGGCGGTGCGCGCACGGCGCCCGACGAGCCCCCGCAGGCTGCGCCGCCCGACCCTGTGAGGCGCGCGCGCGCCGCATCCGCGGTTCATGGCGCGTCCGGCTCGGGCGCCTCGAGCGCTGCGTCCACGTCATAGCCGAGCGCCAACCCAAGCTCGGGCGCCGCCGACACGACGCGCGCGAGACCGACGGTCGGGGCGATCGCGATCAGGCTGCCCACGATCTCGTCGACGGTGGCGCCTGCCGCCTGCGCCGAGTCCACAACCGACTGGTACGAGCTCGGTGCCGCGTCGATCGCCAGTGACGCCGCGAGGCGGAGCAAGGCGTGCGTCTTCGGATCCAAGTGTGACGCCGCCACGGTGTCCTGGCCCATGCCGAGGACGGATTCCATGAAGCTCTCATCGTGCAGCGCGAGTCTGCGCAACGTTTCGGTGTAGGCGGCCACGGCTTCCATCCCGACGAGCCGGCCGAGCGCCGGCTCCTGCCATTAGACAGCGTGAGCGAGGCGGCGTCATCGTCCAGTTGGCATGAGAGCCGGCGCGGCGACGACGGTGCGTCGCATGAGACCGCGCCGCTGACCGTGCCCTCGGCCGGCGTCAGTCCGCCGTCGCGGGTCCGACTGCGGCCGGCGTCTCGCGCGGCGCTTCGATCGGCGGTGCGTTGGGCTGTGCTGCGGAGCCGGGCTGGACGGTCGGAATGCCGCGCGTGAACAGCAACGCGAACAGGGTGATGAGCGCCAGCAGCGCGAGGGCTGCGCGGAGGCCGTCGATGCGGGCCTGGGCGTTCTCCTCGACGACGGCGTCGGAGGTCTCCTGCGAGACGCCGGCCTTGTCGAGCGACGCCTTCAGATCCTCGTCGGAGACGAACGGCACACCGGCGGCGAGCTGCGTCTGCGCGTTGACGGCGAGGTCGTTGGGGATCGCCGGGTTGTTCTCGATGCCGGTGAAGAACGACGTCGTCATCGCGGAGATGAGGATCGCGCCGGCGAGCGCGGTCCCCAGCGACGCGCCCAGCTGGGTGCCGGTGTTCTGGATGCCGCCGACCTCGCCGCTCTGCTCGTCGGGGACCGCCGACACGGTGACACTGCCCAGCTGCGAGGCCATCGAGCCCAGGCCCGAGCCGATCAGCAGCAGCGGCCCGGTGATGACCTCGGGCCCATCGCCGACGTCGAGCAGGGCGACCAGCAGCACCAGTCCGGTGAAGATCAGCAGGAAGCCCGCGTTGACCACGCGTCGCGGGTTGGCGTCGGGCAGGAACTTGGGGACTCCGACGGCGAACAGCAGGAGCGGAATCGACATCGGCAGCAGCCGCACGCCGGTCTCGACCGCCGACAGGCTGAGCGCCACCGACAGGAACAGCGGCATGACGAAGAACGTCCCGGCCTGCACGAGGAACATGAACAGGAACGAGAGCACTCCAGAGCGCATCTGCACGTTGCGCAGCAGCTTGGGGTCGAGCAGCGCGCCCTCTCCGCGCTCGACGCGGCGCTGCTCCCAGAGCAGGAACAGCACCAGCACCACCGACCCGCCCAGCAGCAGCCAGCACACCGGCGAGAGCCCCAGCCACTCCGGCGCCCCCGGCTTGGGCTGCACCACGCCCCAGGCCCCCGACTTGAGGATGCCGAAGACGATCATGCCCAGGCCCAGCGCCGACAGCGCGGTGCCCATCCAGTCGAGCTTGACGTCCTCGGCCGGCGGCGTGTCGGCGACGCGCCGGGCGAACAGCAGGATCGCCCCGATGATCACGACCTCGCCGGCGAAGACCCAGCGCCACGACGCGTAGGTCGTGAAGATGCCGCCGATCAGCGGCCCGAGCGCGGCCGCGATCGCGCCGGCGGCCGCCACGAGACCGTACGCGCGCGGGCGCTCGGGCCTGCTGAAGTTCGAGGCGACGAGCGCGACGATCGCGGGCATGATCAGGACCGCGCCCAGGCCCTCCAGCCCCGACCAGCCGATCAGCAGCATCGTCAGGCTCTGCGACAGCGCCGTCGTCAGCGACCCGCAGGCGTAGATCACGCAGCCGATCGTGAACGCGCGCTTGCGCCCTACGAGCTCGCCGACCTTGCCGCCGGTGATCATCAGCGAGGCCATCACCAGCGTGTACATGGTGATCGCGGTCTGGACCCCGGTCACGGTCGTGTCGAGATCCTTGGCGACCGTCGCGATCGCCGTGTTCATGACGGTCGTGTCGAGCGCCATGACGAACTGGCCCGCGGCCAGCGTCGCGAGCACGACTCCGGTAGCCGTTCGGGCTGCGCTCCTGGTCACGCGTGAAGGTCAGCGACGAGCGTCAGTACTTCTCGGGGACGTAGTGGTGAACCCGAGCGGGGGCTTCGGCAGGTTCTTCGCGCGGCGGGAGCGTGGCAGGCTCACGCGACGGCGGGGTGTGCGGGACGTGCTCGAGGATGTGACTGATGATATTCAGACGAGCGCGCTTCTTGTCGTTGGAGTCCGCGACGTACCAGGGGGCGAAATCGGTGTCCGTCGCGTCGAACATGTCATCGCGGGCGCGGGTGTAGTCGTCCCAGCGGTTGTAGGACTCGAGGTCCATCGGTGACAGCTTCCAGATCTTGCGCGGGTCCGTGACACGTGACTGCAGTCGCCGTGTCTGCTCCTGCGGGCTGACCTCGAGCCAGTACTTCAGCAGGGTGGTGCCGGAGTCGACGATCCCCCGCTCGACAAACGGCGCGAGCCGCAGGAACCGGTGGACCTCGTCCTGCGAGCAGAAGCCCATCACGCGCTCGACCCCCGCGCGGTTGTACCAACTGCGGTCGAAGATCACGACCTCTCCGGCGGCCGGGAAATGGGAGAGGTACCGCTGGATGTACATCTGGCTCTTCTCGCGCTCGGTCGGTGCCGGGAGCGCGACGACGCGGAACACGCGCGGGCTCACGCGCTCGGTGATCCGCTTGATGACCCCTCCCTTCCCGGCGCTGTCACGGCCTTCGAACACGATCAGGACCTTGAGCCCGTCGCGCACGACCGCCTGCTGGAGACGGACCAGCTCGCCCTGCAGTCGAGCGAGCTCCTTGTTGTAGCGCTTGCGGCCGAGCTTCTCGACGGCCTGCCCGTCATCGCCCTCGCCGTGCTTCGCATGGCTCACGGATGGCTCCTTTCCGTCAATCCTCGTGGCCGGCGGCCACCGCGACGAGACGGCGCAATGCATCCGCCGGAGAGACGGGCAGATCGGCGGACGGTGAGGCGCCGGGGTGGTGGGGGGCGATGCGGACCGTGAGCGCACCCGGTCGGCTGGTGAAGCGCACCGGGGCCTCCAGGACGACGGCCTCGCCGTCGAGGCCGCCCGGGACGGGGCTCTTGGAGCGCACCTCGAACTCGCGGACCGCCCACTGCAGCCACGGAGCGCGGCCGTTGCCCCGCCCGGGCTCGAAGACCGCGACACCGAGCTCGCCGCTGTCCATCCTCGGTCGCGTCCCGCCGCCCACCGGGCGCATGCGGTAGGGGTTGTTGGAGACGAGGATCACCGCGCCCGAGACGTGCTCGCGGTGATCGGGCCCCTCCCAGCGCAGGTCGAGCGGCTTGCCGTCGGGGCCCAGGGTGTCCGGCACGGTCTTGGCGATCGTGCGCAGCTTGGCCTCCCGGTAGCCCTCCCGCTGGACGGCCTCTGCGTACAGACCGAGCGAGACGTTGTTGACGAACACCTTGCCGTTGACCTCGGCGAGGTCGACCCGCCGCTCGCGGCCGTCGACCAGGGCGTCCAACGCGCCGACGACGTCGTCGCGGTCGACGCCGAGATCGAGCGCGAAGTGGTTGCGCGTCCCGGCCGGGATGCAGGCGTACGGCAGCCCATGCTCGGCTGCGGCGGTGGCGACGATCGCCTGTGTGCCATCACCGCCGGCGGCCGCGAGCGCGTCCGCGCCGCGGGCGACCGCCTCGTGGACGAGCGCCGCGAGGTCGTCGCCCAGCTTCAGCTCCACCGCCTCGATCCCGCGCGCGCGGGCCTCACGATCGAGGTGCGCCTTCTCGGCCTTGCCACCGCCGGCCTTCGGGTTCCAGAAGACGACCGCGTGCTCGGGCCGCGGCGCGGCCGGAAGCTCCGCCCGGACGGTGAACACCGCCCGGGCGGAGCTGATCGACAGGGCCAGCGCAACGACCACCGCCAGCTCGGCCAGCAGCGGACCCTCGACGACCATCATCACGACCACGGCCACGAGCAGCACGCCGGCGAGGATCAGGCCGACCCAGCGCCGCGCGCCCTCGCGCAGCGCGCCATACCATGCAAGCGGCAGGGCGATCGCCACGAACGCCACTACCAGCAGCCCGCGCGGAAAGGCATCTGCGGCGATCGCCACCGCGCCCGCAACGGCGAGCACCAGCAGCAGGAGCGCCGTCAGCGCCAACAGCCGCCGGTGGTTCCCGGATACCGTCGTGGGCGTGCTTGCGGGCACGGTGCCGCTCCGCCCGCTACTCCGCCTGCTCCTCGGCCTCGAGCTCGGCCTCGGCCGCGACGATCACGATCCCCAGCGCCTGGGTGATGTTCGCAGCGGCCGACAAGGTACGCGGCGTACCGACGATCGGTGCGACTGCGACCAGGATGTCCTGGACCTGCTCGATGGTGACACCGGAGTCCATCGCAAAGCCGATGTGCGCCAGATACGACTCAGCGGGCGCGTCGACTGCGGCGAGCGCCGCGATCCGCACGGCGATCAGCGCATTGTCGTCGAGCCCGCAGCGCGAGACGGACTCTGCCGTCATCGCCAGGATCGTGTCCAGTACGGGAGTGTTCGAAGGTACGTCGCTCATGACTGCCCCTTTCGCGTCGGGTGAGGTGGCCGGTCACCACGCCGCACAGCGACGCGGCGAGCCGGAACTGGTGTATCGCGCTCGTGCCAGGCCTGACCGCTACGCGCTCCCAGAGCGCTCGGGCGCCTTGGCGAGCTCGTACAGGATGATGATCGACAGCGCGAAGACGCAGAGCGACCAGAACGGGTAGGCCGGGATCGACAGCAGCGCGCTGATCGACGCAAGCGCCGCCGCGAAGATGCCGACCCATCGGCCCCAGCCGCCGCCGCCGAACAGGGACAGCCCCGCCGTCAGCTCGATCACACCAAGGATCAGGGTCACCCAGCCCCACGTGTGGAGGCTGCCGATGATGTACTTCTGGTTGGCGACGAAGAACTTGGCGTCGCTGATCGCTCCGATGCCCCAGATGATGTTCAGCGTGCCGGCGATCAGCAGCAGGATTCCGGCGAACAGCCACCAACCTGTGACTCTGGCCTCGTTGCTCATGACACGTCTCCTCTCTTGCAGCGCGCTCGGCGCCGCGCTTCAGCTGGAATGTCGTGCGCTCGCAGCGTGAGTCGACGCCGTCGACTCCGCGGTCGCGCGGGCCACTGGATGTCCACTCAGGCTGAGCCGAGCAGCTTCGCGTTCTGGCTCTCGAACTCCTCGTCCGTGAGCACGTGCTGCTCGTGAAGTTCACCCAGCTCCTTGAGCTCGTCCAGCGTCTCCGGAGTCATCGCGCCGGCCTGCGGCGCCGGCGCGGCCTCGTCGGTCCCGGTATCGGCCGGCTGAGCGTCCTCGGCGGGCGCCTGCTCCTGCTGAGCCGCTTCCTTCTTGTCGTGGTGCTTCTTGGCCACGATGGCTGCGCCGCCTAGCGCGGCGACGCGTCGTCTGCGCTGGCGTCGGCCTCGTCCCATCTTCCGGTCCTCCTCGCGTCGACGTGTCTCGCCGGTGCTGATCGCACCGTCGGGGGCTCAGCACGAAACGGAGCGTCGCATGGGCCCGGTGGGGCTGCATCGCACCGATGGGATGAAATCCGTTGCGCCGCGCGGGGGCGGCGTCCGGCGCACCCGCCTAGAGCAGTCCGAGTTCGCGGGCGCGTGCGACGGCGTCGCTGCGGCTGGACACGCCGAGTTTGCGATAGATGGCCACGGTGTGCGATTTCACCGTGTGGCGCGACAGGTTGCGGCGTTCACCGATCTCCCGAAAGGAGAGAGGCGTCGCGAGCGAGGGGATCAGTCGGAGCTCGGCAGCGCTCAGGGTCGAGGCGGCCGCGATGTCCGCTCGGAGCGTTGCGAGAGCCGCGCGCACCTCCTCGACCTGGGCGTTCAGGGCCCCGAGATCGGGGCGACGACGCAGAAGCGCATCGACTTCGCGCAGCATCGTCCGGGCGCCGGCTGCGTCCGGGACGGCCATGTATGCACGCGCAAGCTCGGCGCGTGTCTGGACGGCGAGGTGGGGCAGCGCGGAGGTGAGCTGCGGCCGCAGACGTTGCGCCCAGGCCAGGAGCTCGTCGGCGCGCTGGGCTCTCCCGCGGTGGAGTGCGATGCGGGCCGCCAGCGCGCAGACCAGGGCATTGCATGGGTGCTCGCCGGCGTGCCACAGGTCGATCAGCCCCAGAGCCCGGTTGGTGAATTCCTCCGCCTCGACCCATGCTCCGCGCCCGATCGCGATCGCCGCACGTTCACCGAGCGCCACGATCGTGGTGTCGGGAGCCTGCCACTCGACACCCCGCTCGACCGCGTCGGCGAGCAGGTCGTCACTCTCGGAGATGCGACCGTCGAGCCACCGTGAGAGCGCCAGCACGAGCAGCGCCGTCCCCCGCCACGGACTCGACGGCTCGGCGGTTCCGACTGCGAGCTCCGCGTCGGCCCGCATGCTCGCCACTCCTGCTGGGCAGTGCAGCGCACGCAGTACGAGCAGCCGCGTGTCCGGCGCCGGGTCGCTCACGCCGTCGATGCCGCTGCGCTCGGCGAGCTCGGCCAGCCGTGCAGCCCTCGCCGTGTGGCCGAACAGTGCGGCCAGCAGCGCGCCGAGAGCGGCGACCGCCGTGTGACGCTCGAGCGCCCCCCGCTCTTCCAGCCAGTCCAGCCAGCGCTCGACCGTCGCGACGCGGCCGCTGCGATATGTCGGCAGAGCCCAGCGCTCGATCAGCAGCGCCGCGCGCCCGACGTCGCCGGCCGCCTGCGCGTAGCCGATCGCCGCTTCCGGCTGCGCGTTCGCCTCGCACCATGCGCTTGCTCGCGCGTACAGCGATGCGGCGAGTTCCGGCTCGGATCGCTCCAGCTCAGCACGGAGCAGCTCCTGGAACAGATGGTGGTAGCGGTACCACCGGCCTTCCTCGTCAAGCGGAATGATGAACAGGTTTGAGCCTACAAGCGTCTCGAGCAGCGCGCTCGAGCCGCGCGTCCCAAGCACTTCGTCGCACAGCGCTCCGGACATCCGGTCCAGGACAGCGGTATGCGTGAGAAAGCGAAGCTCCTCGGCGGACAGGTGTGCCAGCAGCTCCGGCCACAGGTAGTCCGCGACCACACGAGAGGCGCCGGAGAACCGTCCCGCCGCCTGGGCCATGTCGGGCTCGGCCCGGATCGACATCGCACCCAGAGACAGGCCGGCGGGCCAGCCCTCCGTCTGTTCGAGGAGCCCATCCGCCAGCTCCGCTGCGATGCCCACCCCGGCTCGACCGAGCAGCTGGCGCGCCTCCCGTGCGTCCATGCGCAGATCGTCTGGCCCGAGCTCCAGTGCCGCGCGCGGGGATTGCCGTGAGCCCAGAGGGAACTCCGGCGCGCCGCGCCCCGAGACGGCGAGTTGTGCACCGTCACGGACGAAGCCCGCAAGTGCCGCCACCGCGTCCAGACAGGAGCGGTCCTCCAGCGCATGCAGATCGTCCAGGACCAGCACGAGGGGGCCGGGGGGAGCGGCCAGCGCCGCCCCCAGCCGCGGCACGATCGTTGCTTCCACCGAGACGCCCGGCGAGGCCAACGCTTCGAACACCGCGGCATCGATCATCGAGACGCGCGAAACCGCGGTCGCGACGTAGGTCAGCAGGACGATGGGGTCATTGTCGCCCTCGTCCACGTTCACCCACGCGAACGGCCGTGACGAGACGCGTGCCCACTGGGCGAGCACCGTCGTCTTCCCCCACCCCGGGCCGGCGCGGACCTCGATCACGGGCCACGACCAGGCAGCCTCGAGCCGCGCAACCAGGTCGGTCCGCGGCACCATCCCTGGGGAAGGTCGCGGCGGGTGGAGCTTCCACTCCACGACTTCGAACGGCACCGCAACCGGCGATCGAGGTCTGGCCGCCTGCGCAGGCTCGCGGCTCGACACCTCGCGAGCCGAGGAAGCGTGAGGGCGCGTGGCGCTCATTGCAGTCCGAGCGCGCAGGCGCGGTCCACGGCGTCGGCGCGCGAGGTGACGCCGAGCTTCCGGTAGATCGACACGGCGTGTGATTTCACGGTGTGGCGGGACAGGTAGAGCCGCTCCCCGATCTCGCGGAAGCTGAGCTGACTGTCCAGGTGAGGCAGCAGGCGCAGCTCCGCCGCCGTCAGTGTCGAGATGGCCGGAGCCTGTTCAAGGATCGCGTGGAGGCTCCGGCGCAGCTCGCCGGCACGGGTGCGGAGAATCCCGAGCTCGGGCTGGCGCTGCAGGAGCACCTCGATCTCGCCGCACACGGCTTTCGCGTCACCGGTTTCGGCGCGTGCCAGGTCGGCCCGTGCGAGCTGGAGCCGAGCCTGGACGGCCAGGTAGGGGAGCGCGTGGGTCAGCTGTCGCCGTAGGAGCCGCGCACGTGTGAGCAGCTCGCCCGCGCGCTCGGCGGCGCCGTCATGATCCGCGACGCGCGCGGCCGTGGCGTAGATGAACGCGCCGCTCGGGTAGGCGTCGGCCTTCGTGCTCTCGATCAGTCCGATGGCGCGGTCGACGAGCTCCTGGGCGCCGGCCCATGCCTCGCGTTCGAGCGCGACGCCGGCGCGCTCGGCGAGCGCGACCGCGGCGGTGCCGGGAGCCCGCAGTGCGACGCCTTCCTCGGCGGCGTCGGAGAGCAGGTCGTCGGCTCCGTCGACGTCGCCTGCCAGCAACGTCGCGATGCCGAGCAGCGTGAGCGCGTGCGGTCGGTGCGCACTGGTCGGTGAGAGCGTGCGGACCGCGCACTCGGCATCTGCACGCATCGCCGCCACGCCCTGTCTGCAGCGCTTGGCGCGCAGCAGCATCCGCCACGACTCGATCGAGGCGCTGCCGTCGGGCAACTCCCGGTCCTGGCGTGCGCGCCCGGCGATCTCCGCCAGTCGATCCGAGGTCGCCGAGCGTCCTTGAGCCGCTGCCAGCATGCTGCCGAGGACGGCGAGGGTCGCGTGGCGCTCAAGCGCGCCGCGCGCGTCCAGCCAGTCGAGCCACTGCTCCACGACGGCGACGCGACCGCTGTAGTACATGTCGAGCGCGAACGTCTCGACGAGGCGCGCGACTTGCTCGACGTCGCCGGACTCCTCTGCGTAGGCGATCGCGTCCTCCGGCTGCCCGTTGGCCGCGCACCAGTCCACGGCCCGAGCGTGGAGCTCGCGCTCGCGCTGCGGCGCACTGCGGCTGAGCTCAGAGCGAAGGAACTCGCGGACGAGCCCCTGGCACCGGTACCACCTCCTCTCGCTGTCCAGCGGAGCGACGAACTTCGTCGCGTGCGCGAGCGCCTCGAGCATCGCCGCTGAGCCGCGCCGCTCGAACAAGGCATCGCAGAGCGGCCCCGACAAGCGGTCCAAGATCGACGTGGTCGTCAGGAAGCGAAGCTCGTGTGCGGAGAGGTGGGCGAGAACCTCGGCCTGCAGGTAGTCGGCCACGACGTCATCGTCCCTGGAACTCGCGAGTTCGCCGCCGGCCGGCGCAGCCCCGGGTTCGGGCGTCTGCGAGGCGAGATGGATCCCTGCCGGCCAACCTTCCGTGCGCTCGAGGAGCTCGGAGATCCGCTGAGCCGTCGACTCGACGCCTGCCGCCCGCAGCAGCTGGCGCGCCTCCTGCTCACTCATGCGGAGCTCGTCGGCGCCGATCTCGAGCGCGAGCGCCTGGGGCCGGATGGCGTCCACGGGGATCGCCGAATCGCCGCGCGTCGCGACAACCAGTTGCAGGCCGGCCGGCAAGTGCGTGGCGAGCGCGGCGATCAGATCCCGACAGCGTGGCTCGTCAATGAGGTGCAGGTCATCGAGGGCAAGGACCGATTCGCATTCGACCTTCGTGAGCGCCGCACTGAGCCGCGGCAGGACCGTCGCCTCGACCGAGACGCCGGGTGATGCCAGCGCCTCGAACACGCTCGCATCGAGCGGTGCGACCCGATCGAGTGCGACCGCGACATACGACAGCAGCACCATCGGGTCGTTGTCGCGCTCGTCGAGCGACACCCAGGCGAACGGCCGTCGAGATCGCGAGGCCCATTGGGCGAGCAGCGTCGTCTTGCCCCAGCCGGCTCCGGCGGACACGACGACGATCGGCGTCGCGTGCGCGCCTTCCAGACGAGCGATCAGATTCGCTCGAGGAACGTTCCGGCGTCGACGCGCGGGCGGGCGGAGCTTCGACTCCAGCAGCTCAAACGCAGGAGCGGCCCTGTGCGATGGGAACGCCTCCGTTGATGGCGCGCTCCTCCACATCGGTTGAGTGTTGACCGCCCGGCATTCGAGCGCATCCGTAGTTCAACACAGCCCGGCTCGGGGTGGCGGGCGACCTGCGCCTCAGGCCAAGGTGTCGACCCCTTGAACGAGTGCGTAGACGCCCGCCGCGAAGGCTACGATCGCCCCGAGCGTCCAGCCATTGCGCGTCAGCCAGCTCTGGGTCCACTCGAGCCCGGCGGCGACATCCGCGGGCCTGAGGAAGAGCGCCAGCACGGTGCATTCCACGAAGATCAGGACCGCCATCGCGCAGATCAGCACCGCGAGCACGTTCGAGCTCGCCGGACTTCCGCTGTTCGCGATGTTCTGCACGGCCAGGAGGTACAGCGGCGAGGGCAGGAACATCGCAAGACCCAGCACGAACGACCACTTCTGGCTCGTGGTCGCGCGCTGCGACCACAGGCCGATCCGGCTCGGTTCCTGCCCCTCATTGCTTGTCGGCTCGCCGGGGTCGCGTGTGCGGCGGTGCCACAGCCACGCCGCGAGCCCGAGCAAAGCCAGCCCGATGGCGATCTGGACCCCGCCGCTGGCCGACTGGCTGTCCTCGGTCGTCGCGCCCGCCTCCGTCATCAGCGCGAGGGCAGCGAGGCCGGCGCAGACGACCATCAGCGCCGCGCCGGCGAAGTACGCCAGCACGAGGCGGCGCGGGTGAGCGCCGGTCAGCAGGAGGAGGAGCACCAGCAGCGCCGGCGGGTAGATCGCCGCGCTGAGCGCGAGCGGCAGGGCCTCGGAGAGCGCATCCACGGTCGGCACGACACCGTAGGTCGCGCGGGCGGGGCGGGCATCGCCCGATTCGCGTGAATGTGTCCGAGGCACGTCGAGCAGGATGTGGGCGCCTCCGGGCCGACGGCTGGTCGCCGCCGTACGAGCTCGGGCTCGAGGTCCTCGCCGCTGGGCCCGCTCCCGAGGCCCCGGGTGGGTGATCGAGTTCCCGGACTCA
>DATKLF010000138.1:0-5745 GCA_035542555.1 Solirubrobacteraceae bacterium
GAGCTGCGCCACAAGGGCATCGCCTGCTTCCTCGTGGAGACCGACCAGCCCGGCTTCATGCCGACGCCGATCGAGGGCAAGATGGGCCTCTGGGCGTCGGACACCGCCGAGATCGCGCTCGACGACGTGATCGCCGCGCCCGACGCGATGCTCGGCCAGGTCGGCGACGGCTTCAAGGTCGCGATGACCGCGCTGGACTCCGGGCGCTACTCGGTCGCCGCGGGGTGCGTGGGCCTCTGCCAGGCCTCGCTGGACGAGTCGATCCGCTACGCGCAGGAGCGCACGCAGTTCGACCGCCCGATCGCGGGCTTCCAGCTGGTGCAGGCGATGATCGCCGACATGGTCGTGCGCACGGAGGCTGCGCGCATGCTCGTCTTCCGGGCCGGCGCGGTGAAGGACGCCGGGAAGCCGAGCACGCTTGAGACGTCGATCGCCAAGTACGCCGCCAGCGAGGCGGCGGTCTGGTGCGCGAACACCGCGATCCAGGTGCACGGCGGCGCCGGCTACAGCAGCGATCATCCGGTCGAACGGTTCTTCCGCGACGCGCGCGTGACGACGATCTACGAGGGCACCTCGCAGATCCAGCAGCTCATCATCGGGCGCGCGGTGACCGGCGTCGACGCGCTCAAGCCGATGGCCGTCCCCGAGCGCGCGCCCGCGTGACGGACGCGCCCCAGCTCCCCGCGGTCATCGGGGTCGCGGGCGCCGGCACGATGGGCGCCGGCATCGCGCAGCTGGCCTGCACGATGGGCGCGCGCACGCTGCTGTACGACCCCGTTCCCGGCGCCGCCGAGCGCGGGGCGCAGCGCGCGCTCGAGGGGCTCGAGAAGCTCAAGGCGCGCGGCAGGCTCACGGTCGACGAGGTGCGCGCCGCGTGGGAGCGCCTGGACGCGGTCGACGCGCTCGACGGCCTGGCGGCGAGCGAGCTCGTGATCGAGGCGGCGCCGGAGGACATGGAGCTCAAGCGCGAGCTGTTCGGGCGGCTCTCGCACGGCATCGTCGCGGCCGACTGCGTGATCGCCTCGAACACCTCGTCGATCCCGATCACCGCGCTCGCCGCGCTGGCCCAGGGTCCCGAGCGGGTCGTCGGCATGCACTTCTTCAACCCGGCGCCGGTGATGCGCCTCGTCGAGGTGATCGCCGGGGTGCAGACCGGCGAGCGCGCGCTGGCGATCGCCCGCGCGACGGGCGCGGCGATGGGCAAGCGGGTCATCGACGCCGCCGACGGCCCCGGCTTCCTCGTCAACCGTTGCGGGCGCCCGTTCGGGCTGGAGGCGCTGCGCGCGGTGCAGGAGGGCCTCGCCGGCGTGCAGGCGGTCGACCGGATCGTGCGGCTCGGCGGCGGCTTTCGCATGGGGCCCTTCGAGCTGCAGGATCTCGTCGGCATCGACACCGGCTTCGAGGTCTCGAAGAGCTTCTTCGAGCTGAGCTTCGGCGAGCCCCGCTGGCGCCCGTCCACCCTGAGCGCGCGCATGGTCGCCAGCGGCCGCCACGGGCGCAAGACCGGGCGCGGCTGGTACGCGTACGACGGTGGCGACGGCATCGCCCGCGAGCCGGACCCCGAGGCGCCCGCCGCAAGCGGGCCCGTGGGGTTGGGCAACGGCCTCGTGCTGATCGACGGCGAGCTGCCGGTCGCCGACGAGCTGCGCGCGCTGGCGCTCGAGGCGGGCTGGGATGTGCGCGACCCGGGCGACGCGGACGGCGAGATCCCGTTCCTGCTGCTGGACTGCGCCGGCGCCCCGGGCGAGGAGCCGCTCCAGGGCGGCCCGATCGCGCTGCTGTGCGCCGAGGGCTCCCTGGCCGCGCTGGACGGCGGCGGCCCGGCGGCCGGATTCCACGCGCTGCCGCCGCTGCGCGCCGGCGGCCTGGTCGAGCTGACGCGCTCCTCGGGCACGAGCGACCTGTCGGCGGCGCGCACCGAGGCGTTCTTCGGCTCGCTCGGCCTGCACACCGCGTGGGTCGGCGACGCTCCGGGGCTCGTCCTCGGGCGCCTCGTCTGCCAGCTCGTCAACGAGGCGGCGTTCGCCGTCGGCGAAGGGGTCGGCGGCCCGGACGATGTCGACGACGGCATGGTGCTCGGCCTCAACCACCCGCGCGGGCCGCTCGCCTGGGGCGACGTGATCGGCCTGGATCACGTGCTCGCGGTGCTCGACGCGCTGCGCGAGGAGCGCGGCGACCCGGCCTACCGCGCGGCGCCGCTGCTGCGGCGCATGGTCTGGGAGGGGCGCCTGGGCGTCGCGACCGGCGCCGGGTTCCACGACCACGGCGAGTGACCTCACGTTTCGCGCGCGCGGCGCGTTGAACCCCGGAATGCCCCTCCCGCCCTTCCAGCGGTTCCTCGACGAGCAGCGCGACCCAGTGTGGCGCTTCCTCGTCGCGGCGGTCGGCCGCGACGCGGCCGACGACTGCTTTCAGGAGACGTTCCTCTCGGCGCTGCAGGCCTACCCGCGCCTGCGCCACGGCGAGCACCTGCGCGCCTGGGTGCTGACGATCGCGAGCCGCAAGGCGATCGACCACCACCGCGCGCGCCGCCGCGCCGCGGTGCCTGTCGGCGCACCACCCGAGGTCGCGACACCGGCGAGCGAGGTCGCAGACGAGGAGACCTGGCGGCTCGTGCGCGAGCTGCCGGCGCGCCAGCGGGCCGTGCTGCTGTTGCGCTACGCCGGCGACCTGCCGCACCGCGACGTCGGCGCCGCGCTCGGCTGCTCGGAGGAGGCCTCGCGCCAGGCGGCGCGGGAGGGGCTCAGACGGCTGCGCGACCAGATCGGAGCACGATGACCACCATTCCGCCGCCCATCCCGCCGCGAGACGCGCAGGCCGCCGCCGCGGCCGCCGCCCGCTTCGCCGCCGCCGCCCCTGCGGATGTGCGCTATGCCGAGCTTGAGACTCCCGTCGGCGTCGTCGTCGCCGTGATCACTCGCAAGGGCCTCGCGCGCCTCGACTACGAGGACTGGTTCGGCGGCCTTGACGCGGTGCTCGAGGACGTCGCGGCGCGGCTCTCGCCGCGCATCCTGCGCGGCGGCGCGGCGCTCGACCCCGTCGCACGCGAACTCGACGAGTACTTCGCCGGGCGCCGCCGCACCTTCGACCTCCCGATCGACTGGACGCTCGTACCCGCGTTCGGCCGGCGCGTCCTGCGGGCGACCGCGCGTATCCCCTACGGCGAGGTCGCGACCTACGGTGAGGTCGCCGCGCGCGCCGGCTCTCCGCACGGCGCCCGCGCCGCGGGCAACGCGCTCGGCGCCAACCCGGTCCCGATCGTCGTGCCCTGCCACCGCGTGGTGCGCGCCGGCGGCGGGCTCGGCGGCTACACCGGCGGGATCGAGCGCAAGCAGCGGCTGCTCGCGGTCGAGCGCGGCGAGCAGGCGCTGTTCGGCTGACGAGGTGGGCCGGATTCCGGACGCAGGACGTCCGCGATCCAGCCCACCGGCGCCACGCGGGCCCTCACGCGAGACGGCGGGCCGGATCCCAGACGCAGACCGTCCACGATCCAGCCCACCGACGGTCCCGGTCGCTCCTATTCGCCGAAGGGTGTGTCTCCTCGGTGCCAGCGGACGACCCCCGCGGTCGGCGGACCCCCAGCTGAGCGGTGGGCCGGATTGCGGACGCGGGACGTCCGCGATCCCGCCCACCGCTGGGATGCCCGCACGCACGCACGAGGGTGGGCCGGATTCCGGACGCAGACCGTCCACGATGCAGCCCACCGACCGTCCCGGCCGCTCGCATGCGCCGAAGGGCAGCGTGTCCAAGCCCGCCCTGGGGCCCGGCTCACTCCTGCCCCGGCTGCGGGAACTGCGTGCGCAGGAAGCGGTCCCACATCCCGTCGGTCATGACGGCGCGCTGGGCGATGAGCAGGTGCGCGCTCGGGGTGACGCGGTAGCGGATCTTGGGGCGCCGCGTGGTGAGCGCCCGCTCGATCGTCTTCGCCACGTCCTCCGGCTCGCCGCCGAGCCGCGCCAGCGGTCCGGTCTCGTAGGCGTCGTGGGTGGCCGTGGCGACCGCCTCGTTGAAGTCGTCGTACGGGCCGTCCGAGGTGGCACCGTGATCGATCGCCGCCACGGCGGTGTCGCCGAAGCTCGTCTTGATCACGCCCGGCTGGATCACGATCACGTCGATCCCGAAGCCGCGCACCTCGAAGCGCAGCGCGTCGCTGATCGCCTCGAGCGCGTACTTCGTGGCGTGGTAGTAGCCGCCGCCGGGAAAGGTGAAGTTCGCCCCCATCGACGAGACGTTGACGATCTTCCCCCAGCGCTGCGCGCGCATGCCGGGCAGCGCGAGCTGGGTGAGGCGCACGAGCCCGAAGACGTTCGTCTCGAACTGGCGGCGCACCTCGTCGATCGCGACGCTCTCGATCGCCCCCGACTGGCTGTAGCCGGCGTTGTTGACGAGCACGCCCACCGCGCCGCTGTCGGCTTCGACCGCGGCGATCGCCGCCACCATCGAGTCCTCGTCGGTCACGTCGAGCTGCAGCAGCCGGCAGCCGTGCTGCTCGAGGTCGGCGATCGTCTCCGGCTTGCGCGCGGTCGCGTAGACGGTGAAGCCGTGGTCCGCCAGGCGGATCGCGGTGGCACGGCCGATCCCCGACGAGCAGCCGGTGACGAGGGCGGCCTTTGACGGGCCTGCTGACTGGGGCATGGCGGGATTGTGACCGATCAGCTGGTTGCGGCGAGGATCAGTGCGACGGTGGCGGCGATCGCGGCCAGCGCGACGACGGCGATGTTCACGATCAGCGCGATCGTCCACGTGCGCGGCGAGCCGGACGGCGGCGCGGCGGCGCCGTCATGGCCGGCAGCGTCCGGCACCCCGTCGCCGTCGACCTGCGACGCATGGCCCTTCCAGCCCACGACGCCGGCCAGCGCCCCGGTGATGAAGCCGTTGAGGCTCACCCCCTCACGCTCGGCGGCGCGCGCGAGGTCGGCGTGCAGCGTCGGCGGCATCCGCAGCAGCAGGCGCCCGCTGTGGCTGGCCGGCGAGCGCGGCGTGGGGACGGGCCTGCCGCGCGCCAGCACGGGCGCGATCCACGCCTCCATCGCGGGCCGCAGGCGCGCGGTCGCCTCCTCGGCGCTGCCCCCGCGGGCCTCACAGCCCTCGAGCTCCTCGACGCGCGCGATCCAGCGCTCGTCGTCGCCGGCGCCCTCGTCGCAGGTGACCGCGACGTGGTACGGCAGCGCGAGGTAGTCATCGAGGGAGCGGGCCTCACGAACCGCCATCGACGCCATCGTAGGCTCCCGCGGCCGAGAGGCCAACACCTGGTCGGCGCCGCCCGGCGGGATCGCCGCCGATACCGCCTCGTCGCCCGGTGATATCTCAGCGCCAGGCGGCACGCTGCGCTCGCCGAGCTCGTCGCGCAGCTTCGCGAGCGCGTCCCGGATCAACCGCGAGACGTGCGCCTGGGAGAGCCCGACCTCCCTGGCGATGCGCGCCTGGCTCAAGCCCGCGAAGAAGCGCAGGTGCAGGACCCGCCGCTCGCGCGGATCGAGCGCGGCGAAGCCCGCCGCGAGCATCAGGCGGTCCTCGGCGGTCGCGAGGGCGACGTCGGCTGCGGCGGGCTCCGTGCCCGCCGTCCCGTCGGTCGCCAGCGGAACCGGCGCCCCCGCGCGCCCTGCGCTGAGCGCGGCGGCGACGGCATCGGCGCTCACACCTGCGGCATCGGCGAGCTCCTCATCGCTGACGGCGCGGCCGCGCTCGGCCTCGAGCGCGTCGCGCGTGCGCAGCACCCTCGTGCGCGTCTCCTGCACCCGGCGC
>DATKLF010000139.1:0-35277 GCA_035542555.1 Solirubrobacteraceae bacterium
TGGCCGGCCGAGCCGTCGTCGGTGGCCACGCGCGCCCCGTGCAGCAGGTCGGCGCCGCGGGCGTGCTCGCCGTCGCGAAACCCGAGCAGCGCGCGCTGCGCGCGCCCCGCCTGGCGCAGGCGGTCCTGCAGCAGCGCGAGCGGCGCGGCGCCGACGCCGCCGCCGCAGAGGAGCACCGCCCGCTCGTCGCCGCCGACCCGGAAGCCGCGGCCGAAGGGGCCGGCGACCCAGAGCGGGTCGCCCGGGCGCAGCTCGCACAGGCGCGCGGTCCCCGGGCCGACGTCGTCGAGCAGGAACTCCAGGCCGTCCGCACCGGCGCGCAGCACCGACAGGGCGCGCGGCAGGTGCGGTCGCTCGTCCTCGCCGCCGCCCCACCGCTCGCCCGCGGCGAGCATGTAGAACTGCCCGGGCTCGGGGGCCGGGCCCTCCGGGTCGGGCGCAACGATCACGACGTACGCGCCGAGCTCGCGCCGCGCGGCGACGCGGAGCATGCGGCGCCCGAAGGGCGCCGTCACGCCGGCAGCCCGTCGGAGTTCGCCCGACCGCAGCGCCCGCTGTCACGGCCTGTCCTCACGCCGGCGTCTCGACGTTCCCGGCGCGGTGGATCTCCTGGAGCGAGAGGACGTCGCTCGCGCCCGCGCGCGCGGCAGCGATCGCACGAACCGCGGCAAGCCCGCCGGAGAGCGTCGTCAGGCAGGGGATGCCCCGGGCGATCGCCGCGCGGCGAATCTGCCAGCCGTCGCTGCGCGCGCCGGACCCGGTCGGGGTGTTGACGACCAGGTCGACCTCGCCGCTCTCGATCATGTCGACGACGTTCGGCGAGCCCTCGCCGACCTTCTTCAGCGCGGTCGCCGGGACGCCCATACGCTCGAAGGCCTCCTTGGTCCCGCGCGTGGCGACGATCCTGAAGCCGAGGTCGTGGAGCGTCTGCGCGATCGCCACCGCGCCGGCCTTGTCGGAGTCGGTGACCGTCACGAACGCCGTGCCCGACTGGGGCAGCGCCGCCCCCGCCGCCGCCTGCGCCTTGGCGAACGCCGCGGGGAAGTCGCGCGCCACGCCCATCACCTCGCCGGTGGATCGCATCTCGGGGCCCAGCAGCGCGTCGGCCCCCTCGAAGCGATCGAACGGCATCACGGCCTCCTTGACCGAGACGTGGTCGCCGACCATCGCCTCCTCCGGCAGGCCGAGTGCGGCGATCCGCTCGCCGAGCATCACGCGGCAGGCGAGCTTGGCCAGCGGCAGGCCGATCGCCTTGGAGACGAACGGCACCGTGCGCGACGCGCGGGGGTTGGCCTCGATCACGTAGAGCGCGCCCTCGTAGACGGCGTACTGGACGTTCAGCAGCCCGACGACGCCCAGGCCGAGCGCGATCCCCTCCGTGTGCGCGCGGATCTGCGCGAGCATCTCGGGACCCAGCGAGTGCGGGGGAAGCACGCAGGCGCTGTCGCCGGAGTGGATGCCGGCCTCCTCGACGTGCTGCATGATCCCGCCGATCCAAACCTCCTCCCCATCGCAGAGCGCGTCGACGTCGACCTCGATCGCGTTCTCCAGGAAGCGGTCGAGGAAGATCGCGCGCCCGTCGTCGCGCACGTTGCGCGCGAGGTATTCGGCGAGCCCCTCCTCCGAGTAGACGATCTCCATCGCGCGGCCGCCGAGCACGTAGCTCGGGCGCACGAGCAGCGGGAAGCCGACCTCGCGCGAGGCGGCGAGCGCCTCGTCCACCGAGTGCGCCTCCGCGTAGGGCGGCGCGCTGAGCCCGAGCTCGTCGAGCAGCTTGCCGAAGCGCCCGCGGTCCTCGGCGAGGTCGATCGCCTCGACGCTCGTCCCCAGCAGCGGAATGCCGGCGTCGGCCAGGCCTGCCGCGAGCTTCAGCGGCGTCTGGCCGCCGAATTGGACGATGACGCCCTCCGGGCGCTCCAGGCGGCAGACGGCGAGCACGTCCTCGAGCGTCAGCGGCTCGAAGTAGAGCCGGTCGGAGGTGTCGTAGTCGGTCGAGACCGTCTCCGGGTTGCAGTTGACCATCACCGCGTCACGCCCGGACTCGCGCACCGTCATCGCGGCGTGGACGCAGCAGTAGTCGAACTCGATGCCCTGGCCGATGCGGTTGGGCCCCGCGCCGAGGATCACGACCGACGGGCGCGCGCCGCGCTCGACCTCGTCAGCGGACGTGCGCTCCCAGCAGGAGTAGTAGTACGGCGTGCGCGCCTCGAACTCGGCCGCGCACGTGTCCACGGCCTTGTAGGTGCGCTCACCCTCGAACGGCGTCTCCGGCTCCAGTGCAAGCTCCCGCAGCTCGGCAAGGAACCAGCGATCCACCAGGCAGCGCTCGTGTACGGCCTCGACCTCCGCGCCGCGCCGGAAGCACTCGAGCATCACGTCGTAGCGGTCGGCGCCTGGGCGCTCCAGCCGCTCGAGCAGGGCGCTGAGCGGCGCGTCACCGAGGCGCACGGGGGCGTCGAGCTCGCGGCTGCGCATCGCCTTCGCGAACGCCTGCTGGAAGGTCCGCCCGATCGCCATCACCTCCCCCACGCTCTTCATGTGCGTCGAGAGGACGGGGTTCGCGCCCTGGAACTTCTCGAAGGCGAAGCGCGGCCACTTCACGACCGTGTAGTCGATCGTCGGCTCGAAGCTCGCCGGCGTGCTCATCGTGATGTCGTTGGGGATCTCCTCGAGCGTGTACCCGACCGCCAGCCGCGCGGCGATCTTCGCGATCGGGAAGCCGGTCGCCTTGGAGGCGAGAGCCGAGGAGCGTGAGACCCGCGGGTTCATCTCGATGACCAGG
This sequence comes from Solirubrobacteraceae bacterium, assembly GCA_035542555.1. Lineage (GTDB taxonomy): Bacteria > Actinomycetota > Thermoleophilia > Solirubrobacterales > Solirubrobacteraceae > F1-60-MAGs163. Next base: position 2,783 of record DATKLF010000139.1, read on the forward strand.
ATCTCCTCGGTCTGCGGGTCGACCGCGAACTGCACGTTCGAGCCGCCGGTCTCCACCCCGACGGCGCGGATGACGGCCATCGCCTGATCGCGCAGGCGCTGGTAGAGCGCGTCGGTGAGCGTCTGCTGGGGTGCGACGGTGACGCTGTCGCCGGTGTGGATGCCCATCGGGTCGAGGTTCTCGATCGAGCACACGATCACGCAGTTGTCGTTGCGGTCGCGCATCACCTCGAGCTCGAACTCGCCCCAGCCGAGGACCGACTGGTCGAGGAGCACCTGGCCGATCGGCGAGGCCTCCAGGCCGCCGCGCACGATCTCGCGGAACTCCTCGGGCGTGCGGGCGATGCCCCCGCCCCGCCCGCCGAGCGTGAAGGCCGGCCGCACGATGACGGGCAGGCCGATGTCCTGCATCTGCCCGAGCGCCTCGTCCACCGAGGTCGCGATCGCCGAGCGCGGCATCTTCAGCCCTGCCGCCTTCATCGTCGCGCGGAAGCGCTCGCGGTCCTCGGCGCGGTCGATCGCCTCGTAGTCGGCACCGATGAGCTCCACGCCGTGGCGCTCGAGCGTGCCGTTCTCCGCGAGCGCCTTGGCGAGGTTCAGCGCGGTCTGGCCCCCGAGCGTCGGGAGCAGCGCGTCCGGACGCTCCTTGGCGATGATCTGGCCGACCGGCCCGGGCAGCAGCGGCTCGACGTAGGTCGCGTCGGCGAACTCCGGGTCGGTCATGATCGTCGCGGGGTTGGAGTTGACGAGCACGATCTGGTAGCCCTCCTCGCGCAGCACCTTGCAGGCCTGCACGCCGGAGTAGTCGAACTCCGCGGCCTGCCCGATCACGATCGGGCCCGAGCCGACGATGAGGATCTTGTGCAGGTCGTCGCGACGCGGCATCTCAGAGCGCGGCCAGGAAGCGGTCGAACAGGTAGAGGCTGTCGTGCGGCCCGGGCCCCGCCTCGGGGTGGTACTGCACGGTGCCGCCCGGCACGTCCAGCAGCGTGAGCCCCTCGACCGTGCGGTCGTAGAGGTTCACGTGGCTGAGCTCCGCCGCGCCGAAGCGCGTCTCCCAGCGCACGGGCTCGTCGCGCTCGACGCGCAGCCCGCCGTCGGGGGCGGCGACGGCGAAGCCATGGTTCTGCGAGGTGATCTCGATCCGCCCGGTGCGCAGGTCCTTGACCGGGTGGTTCGCGCCGCGGTGGCCGAAGGGGAGCTTGAACGTCTCCAGCCCGACGGCGCGGCACAGCAGCTGGTGGCCGAGGCAGATGCCGAACACCGGTCGCGTGCCGATCACCTCGCGGACGGTCTCGACGACGTAGTCGAGCGCCGCGGGGTCACCAGGACCGTTGGCGAGGAAGACAGCGTCGGGATCCTCGGCGAGCAGCTCGTCGGCGCCGACCGTGCACGGATGCAGGTCGAGGCGCGCGCCGCGCGCGACGAGCTCGCGCACGATCGACCGCTTGATGCCAGTGTCGATCGCCGCGATCAGGGGGCCTTCGCCGTCGGCACCGTGACGAGAGACGGCATCCGGTGAGACGACGCGCGCCAGGTCGGCGCCGGCCATCGCCGGCTCGGCGAGCACCAGGCCCATCGCCTCGTCCTGCGCAACGCTCGCGGCGAACAGGCCGCCGCGCATCGAGCCCGCGCCGCGAATGTGCCGCACCAGCGCGCGGGTGTCGACGCCGGTGATCGCCGGGACGCCGCAGTCGACGAGCCAGTCCAGCCAGCCGCGCTCGGCGGTCGGGGCGTCCTCGCGGTTGACGGCGGCGCGCATGACGACCGCGCGCGCGTGCACCCGGTCGCTCTCCATCGCGGCCGCGCTGACCCCGTAGTTGCCGATGTGCGGGTAGGTGAACGCGATGATCTGCCCGGCGAACGACGGATCGGTGACCGACTCCTGGTAGCCGCTCATCCCGGTCGTGAAGACGACCTCCCCGGTTCCGGCCACCTCGGCGCCGCACAGCTGGCCATCCAGGCGCAGGCCGTCCTCGAGCAGCAGGTAGCCCGGCCTCACTTGATCAGCCCCTGGACCGCGCGAAACTGCGGCGTGCCGGCTTGCCGGACGAGCTCGAAGAGCGCCATCTCGACCGTCGAGATGGTCGCCCCGGCAACCTCGACCCGGCGCAGGCCCGCTGCGTGATCGGCGGCGGCGCGCGAGCCGGTCGCGTCGGCGGCGACATGCACCTGCACGCCGCGGGCGAGCAGGTCGAGCACCGTCTGGCTGACGCACACGTGCGCCTCGACGCCGCAGACGATCGCCTGCTCGCGCCCGCGCAGATCGAACCCCTCAGCGCGCGCCGCGGAGAACACGGTCTTCTCAAGGCGCCGCACGTCGCCCAGGTGCTCGAGCACCTCGGGGACCGTGGTGCCGAGCCCGCGCGGGTACTGCTCGGTGACGGCCACCGGCAGCCCGAGCGCCTGGGCACCCTGGACGAGCACCGCGGTGCGCCCCGCGATCGCGTCGAACCCGGCGACGGCCTTGCGGAAGGCCTCCTGCACGTCGACGACGACCAGCGCGGCGCTGCGCGCGTCGAGCAGCACGGCGCTCATGCGCCCGCGCCCTCCGGCTCGGGGGCGGCGCTGACGGCGAAGCCGCGCTCGCGGTAGGCGACCGCGCCGGCGGCGACGGTCAGCAGCACCCGCCCGCGTAGCGTTCGCCCGGCGAAGGCGCAGTTCTGCGAGCGGCTCTCGTAGCCGTCCTCCCCGACGACCCACTCGGCGTCCGGGTCGACGAGGCAGAGGTTCGCGGGCTCGCCGGGCAGGACGCGCGGCGTGGGCAGCTCCAGCAGCGCAGCGCCGGAGGTCATGCGCTCGACGAGCGTCGCGAGGTCCAGCACGCCGGGCAGGACGAGCTCGGTGTGCAGGACCGCGAACGCCGTCTCCAGGCCGGTCGTCCCCATCGGCGCCTGCTCGAAGGGCACCTCCTTCTCGTCGCGTGCGTGCGGCGCGTGGTCGGTGGCCACGCAGTCGATGACGCCCGAGCGCAGCCCCTCGATGAGCGCCAGGCGGTCCTCCTCGGTGCGCAGCGGCGGGTTCATCTTCATGCGCGTGTCCAGGCCGCGGACCGCCTCCTCGGTCAGGCACAGGTGGTGCGGGCTCGCCTCGGCACTGACCGCCCAGCCCGCCGCCTTCGCTGCGGCGACCGCTTCGACCGAGGCCGCGCAGCTGAGGTGCTGCATGTGCACGCGGCCGCGCTCGTAGCCGGCGAGCTCGGCGTCGCGCGCGACCATCGTCGACTCGCTGACGCTCGGGATCCCGGCCACGCCGAGCAGCGCGCTGACGCGGCCCTCGTGCATCGCGCCGCCCGCCGTCAGCTCGGGGTCCTCCTCGTGCAGTGCCAGCACGCCGCCGCAGAGCCGCTGATACTGCAGCGCGCGGCGCAGCATCCCGGCGCTGACCACCGGCCGCCCGTCGTCGGTGAAGCCGAGCGCGCCGCAGGCGCGCAGCTCCGCCATCTCGGTCAGCTCCACGCCGTCGAGGCCCTTGGTGATCGCCGGCATGAACCCGACCGGCACGCGCGCGTCGCGCGCCGCAGCGTCGCGCAGGGAGCGCAGCACGGAGGCCGAGTCGACGACCGGATCGGTGTTCGGCATCGCGACCACACAGCAGAAGCCGCCGGCCGCGGCCGCGCGCGTGCCGGTCTCGAGGTCCTCCTTGTGTTCCTGCCCCGGTGTGCGCAGGTGCACGTGCGGGTCGATGAAGGCCGGGAACAGGTCGCGCCCGCGCGCGTCGACGACTTCCGCTCCGGGCGGCGCCTCGATCGTCCCGGGCTCGGCGAGCTGCGCGACCTCCCCGCCGCGCACGAGCACGTCGCGGCGCGCGTCGTGGCCGGCGCGCGGGTCGAGCACGCGGGCGTCGCGCAGCAGCAGGTCGGCCGACGGCGCGGGCGCGCGGACGAGCGGGTCGGTCCCCGGCCTCATGCGGTCTGCGGCTCCGGTGCCGGCTCGCCCGTGCGGGCGGAGGCGAGCACCTCGTAGAGGACGGCCATGCGCACCACCACGCCCGCGGCGACCTGCTCGAGGATCAGGGACTGCGGCGAGTCGACGACGTCGCCGCTGAGCTCCACCCCGCGGTTGACCGGGCCGGGGTGCATGAGCAGCTGGCGCGGGCCCAGGCGGCGACCGTCGATCTGGTAGACGGCGGCGTATTCGCGCAGGGACGGGATGTAGGCCTCGCGCATGCGCTCGTGCTGCATGCGCAGCGCGTAGACGACGTCCGCCTGGCGCAGGTCGTCGAGCGTCGTGCGCACCTCGACCCCGAGCGCCTCCTCGATGTCGCGCGGCATGAGCGTCGGCGGTCCGGCGAGGGTGACCTTCGCCCCCATCGTGCGGAAGGCGAGGATGTTCGAGCGCGCCACGCGCGAGTGGAGCACATCGCCGACGATCCAGATGTTCGCGCCAGAGAGCGAGCCCAGGCGCCGGCGCAGCGTGTAGACGTCGAGCAGCGCCTGCGTCGGATGCTCGTGCTTGCCGTCGCCGGCGTTGACGATCGCCGCGTCGGTCCAGCCGGGCAGCAGCGCAGGCGCGCCGGCCCACGGGCAGCGGATGACGATCGCGTCGGGGCGGTGTGCGCTGAGCGTCAGCACCGTGTCCTTCAGCGACTCGCCCTTCTCGACCGACGATCCGGAGGCGACGAAGGTCACGACGTCGGCGCTGAGCCGCTTGGCGGCGAGCTCGAATGAGCTGCGCGTGCGGGTGCTCGCCTCGTAGAAGAGATTCAGGACCGTGCGCCCGCGCAGCGCCGGGACCTTCTTGATGTCGCGCTCCTGGGCCTCGGCGAAGGACGCGGCCCGGTCGCAGATGCGCTCGATCGCCACACGGTCGAGATCCTCGATGGCGAGCAGGTGCCTCATGCGAGCGACCCCCGCTCCCCGGCGCGGGCCCCGGCGATGCCGTCGACCGGGCCGATCGTGACCTCGTCGACCCCGTCGATCTCCTGGACGCACACGTTGACGCGCTCGGCCCGCGACGTCGGGAGGTTCTTGCCGACGTAGTCGGGGCGGATCGGCAGCTCGCGGTGACCGCGGTCGGCGAGGACCGCGAGCTGCACCTTCGCGGGGCGGCCGTAGGCGAACAGCGCCTCGATCGCCGCGCGCACCGTGCGGCCCGTGTAGAGCACGTCGTCGACGATCACGACCGTCGCCCCGTCGACGGGGAAGTCGATCGTGGTCGCGTGCACCTGCGGCGTGTCGGCGAGCCGGGCGAGGTCGTCGCGGTAGAAGCTGATGTCCACGAAGCCGAGCGGCACGTCGGCGTCGAGGAGGTCGCAGAGCAGCGCGTGCAGGCGCTTGGCGAGCACCGCGCCGCGGCGCTGGATGCCGATGACGGCCAGACCGTCGGAGCCCTCGTGGCGCTCCACGATCTCGTGCGCGATTCGCACGAGGGTCCGTCGCATCTCGTCGCCGTCGAGGACGACCTTGGTATCGCTCAAACTGCCCTTCCTGGCCTCACGGGACCGGGTTAAAGGGGTGTCGCGCTAGGCGCTTGCTGCAGGGGGCACGCTAGCACGGCGCTCCCACGGCACGAGCGCGGGCGGGCCCTTCTCGCGCAGCGGGACATCGACGCGGTCGAAGTCGCGGGGGACGACGACGCGGTCGAAGATGGCCTCGGCCTCCTCGCGGATCTCGCGGGCGGCATGCCGCGTGGACAGGTGCGTGAGCGCCAGCAGCGCGACGTTCGCCTCGCGCGCGATCTCCGCCGCCTGGCGGGCGGTGCTGTGGCCGGTCTCGGCGGCGCGGGCCGCCTCGGACTCGGTGAACGTCGCCTCGTGGACGAGCAGGTCGGCGCCGTAGGCCGCCGCGCGGACCATGTCGCACGGCGCCGTGTCGCCCGACAGCACGATCCGCCGGCCCGGCCGCGGCGGCCCCATCACCTGCTCGGGCGTCACGCCGTTCACCGTCTCCCCCGCCTGCAGCCGGCCGAACTCGGGCCCGAACGGCACCCCCAGCGCGCGGGCGCGCGCATCATCGAAGCGGCCGGGTCGCTCGTCCTCGACGATGGCGTAGCCGAGCGCGGCGCCGCGGTGGCGCACGCTGAAGGCCTGCACCTCATAGCCATCGAACTCGAGCGCGTCGCCGGCCACGACCTCGATCACCGTGAACGGGTAGCCGAGCCGACCGAAGACCGCGCCACGCAGCGACTCGAGCAGCCGCTCGGTCCCGGGCGGGCCGACGACGTCCAGCGGCGCCTGGCGGTCGCGCAGGTCGAAGCTCTTGAGCATCCCCGGCAGGCCGAGCCAGTGGTCGGCGTGCAGGTGCGTGAGGAAGACGGTGTCGAGGTCGGCGAGTCCGACGCTGCGCAGCAGCTGGCGCTGCGTGCCCTCCCCGCAGTCGAACAGCAGGCGCTCGCCGCCGCGGCGCACGAGCACCGCCGGCAGGCCGCGCCGCGCCGACGGCACCGAGCCGCCGGTCCCGGCGAAGAAGACGTCGAGGTCCATCCGCCGGCGAGCGTACCGCCGCGCGGTGGCGGTACGCTGGGCGCCGGCCGCACGTCCGCGGCCCCCGCGCCCGTAGCTCAGTGGATAGAGCGCTCGCCTCCGGAGCGAGAGGCCGCAGGTTCAAATCCTGCCGGGCGCGTCGCCTCGCGCAGCCGGCCAGGCGGTGCCGCGGCCCGACAGCTCGGCCGCATGCACGCCCGGCCGGGTTCCCGGTAGCGTCGGCCTGACGGTCCGCCCTCAGAACGCCAAGGAGAGCCGCATGCTCAAGGAGTTCCGCACCTTCCTGCTGCGCGGGAACATCGTCGAACTGGCGATCGCCGTCGTGATCGGTGCAGCGTTCGGCGCGCTTGTCACCTCGCTGGTGGCGAACATCATCACCCCGATCATCGCCGCGATCGTCGGGAAGCCGGACTTCTCGAACCTGACCTTCACGATCAACGGCTCCGTCTTCCGCTACGGCCTCTTCATCAACGCGCTGATCTCCTTCATCTCGATCGCCGCCGCGATCTTCTACTTCGTGGTCAAGCCGATCGACGCCCTCCAGCGGGCGCGCGGCATCCAGCCCCCGGCCGACGGCCGCACCGAGGAGGCCGAGCTGCTGGAGGAGATTCGCGACGTGCTCAAGGCGCGCGGTGGGGCGGCGTAGCGATGGCGAGCATCGAGACCACCGCGGGCCCCGTCGATGTCGGCGCGCTTGGGCGCACGCTCTGCCACGAACACCTGCTGACCTCGGCGGAGTCGATCCGCGCGCAGTTCCCGCACCTCTATGACACCGAGCGCGAGTACGAGAAGGCCGTCGAGCAGGTCCGCGCCGCGATGGCCCACGGCGTGCGCACGGTGGTGGACCCCGCGTGCATGGACCTGGCGCGCGACGCGCGCCTGGCGCGGCGCGTCGCGCAGGCGACCGGTTGTCAGATCGTGATGGCGACCGGCATCTACGGCCAGCACTACACGTTCCTGCCCCAGCACTTCCAGACGCGAGACGAGGACTACCTCGCGGACGCCTTCGTCTACGACATCGAGGTCGGCATCCAGGGCACGGGCGTGAAGGCGGCATTCGTGAAGACCGCCGCCGACGAGCCCGGGATCACCCCGGATATCGAGAAGGTGCACCGCGCCGCCGCGCGCGCGAGCCTGCGCACGGGCCGCCCGATCATGGCCCACACGCGGCCGGCGAGCCGCACCGGCCTGGAGCAGGTGCGCATCCTCACCGAGGAGGGCGTCGCGCCCGAGCGGATCATGCTCGCCCACACCGGCGACACCGACGACCTGGACCACATCGAGGAGCTGCTCGCGCTCGGCGTCTACATCGGCATGGACCGCTACGGGACGGCGATCTTCCTGCCTGACGAGCGTCGCAACGCGGTCGTCGCCGAGCTGTGCGCGCGCGGCTACGCCGGGCGGATGGTGCTCTCGCAGGACGCCTGCGCGACGATCGACTGGTTCCCGGAGGAGCTGCGCGCGCAGCTCGCCCCGAAGTGGAGCTTCACGCTGATCTTCGAGGAGATCATTCCGCAGCTGCGCGAGCTCGGCGTCGCGGTCGCGGACATCGACACGATGCTCGATGTCGTGCCGGCGGCGTGGCTGGCGGGCTGACGCCCGCCGGCCGCGCGACCGTGCGCCGCGTCAGGTCGCGGGGACCTGCTCGTTCTGGGCCAGCAGGCGCCAGGACGAGGACACCGGATCCAGGAAGTCCGGCGGCGAGCGGTAGGCGAGCCGGTCGTCGTAGTTGTAGTCCTTGACGTAGCCGTTCGTCACCGACGAGCCGCCCTGGCCGACCGGGCCGCGGTACTTCTGCGCGATGACGCCCGAGACCGAGAGGGTGCCGAGCGGGCCGCCGCAGAAGTAGTTGTCGACGGTGAACGAGTGCTGCAGCGACAGGATCGCCGCCTGGATGGTCACGTTGTTCAGCGTGCCCGCGTTGTTCGTGCACGAGCTCGTGCCGGTCTTCGTCGCCGGGTGGTAGATGCGCACGAACTGGTTGGCGATCAGGCCGAGCACGGAGTCGTTGGAGCGCGTGATGTCGCCGTCGATGATGATGTCCTTCGCGCTGGCGATCGTCAGCGAGACCCCGTAACTGCCGTGCACGCGCACGTTCGCGCACTGCGTCGACTGGTTGTAGGGGTCCCAGGACTTGTAGCCCTCGCTGCACGAGCCGTTCTGGAAGTAGACGAGCCCGTTCGACGGGTAGGACATCGACGTGCCGTCGACGGTCATCGAGCTGGGGCCGAGGACGACGTTGTGCGCGCCGGTGAAGATGTACGCCGACTGGGTGTCCGCGAGCAGCGCGCTGTTCGTCGGGGGCATCGTCATGATCGGGCTGTTGGTGTGGTAGGTGCCCGTCATCGTCGGGCTGGCGCCCGAGCAGTTGGAACGCCAGCCGGGCGAGGGCCCGGAGACCTCGATCTGATCGTTCACCGTGCGGCCGAAGACCGGGTGGCCGCAGACGAGGATCTCGTCGTTCGTGTGGAACGGCCCGCGGATGCGGTCGTTCGCCGCGAACTGGATCTCCGTGCAGTCGGTGCTGAAGGCGTGCGGGTTGTTGCTCGTGTCGTACCAGTTGCCGGTGTAGGTCTGACTGCCGCGCCCGTCGCGCCAGTAGCCGCAGTGGTCGGTCGCCCACTGGGTGATGTCGGGGATCGTGGGCGCGCCGCCCACCTGCTGCGGGTACCAGGCCGGGTCGGAGGTCTCGTAGTTCGTGAAGTACAGGAAGTCCAGGAACGTGCGCCGGCGGAACTTCGCGATGATGCTCCGCTTGATGCCGCGCATGCGGCCGGTCGCGCGGATGCGCAGGACGCCCTGCTCGAGCATCGAGCCGGTCGCGTTGTTCGGGTCGCACGAGGTGTGCGTGCTGTTCGGGATCAGCTCGACCGTGTACTGCGCCTCGGATCCCGGGACGTTGCGCCAGGCGCGAGGATCGGCCCCGCTCCCGTTCCACAGCTGGTTGACGAACGGCGTGCCGCCGATGTTCGTGCAGCTGGCCCAGATGTCCGGGTTGTTCGCGAGGCGGAACAGGTAGGCGTTCATGCCCGCCTCGGCGGCGGCGTAGGCCGCCTTGCGGTCCTGGTCCTGGCGCGCGATCGGCGTGTCCGCCTGGACGGTGTTGATGATCCCGGCGGTCAGGATCGCGAGGACGAGCAGGATGCCCATCATCGCCGGGAGCGCGATGCCCGCCTCCCCCGCGGGGCGGCGGCGCAGGATGGCTGAGGTCAGGTGCATCGTGGGCCTTGGGTCGGGTTGGTTGCGTCGGCGATGCGCACGAACACCGAGTCGCTGATCGTGGCCGAGCCGGTCGTGTTCTTGAACCCCCGGTCGGGCAGCGCGATGAAGGTGATGTCGATCTTCACGACGTTGTCGACATCGGTCGCCGAGAGCGGTGTGACGAGCTGGGAATCGGGCAGCGTCGGGGTCCCGCTGCCCCACTGCCAGTAGGTGAACAGCGGGGTGCCCGAGACGAGCGAGACGTTCTCGAGGAGCGTGCGCGTGCTCGTCGGGCTGGAGGGGAAGGTGAGCGGGCTGCCGCTCCCGACGTAGCGCTGCAGGACGAGGTTGCCGCTCGTCAGAGCGAGAACGTGCTTCTCCGGGACCGCGTTCGCCCCGCCGGTGTTCGCGTAGTAGGTGATCGAGCTGTCGGACGCCGACACGATCGGCGGGGTGCTCGGGTCAAGGCAGACCTGCGAGCGCAGGTCGCGTGTCATGGCGTCCATCGCCAGGCGCCCGCGCTGGGTGGCGTCCACGCGCTGGCGGGTCGCGCCGGCCAGCTGCGTCGAGCGGTCCATCAGCAGCAGCCCGCCGTAGAGCACGACGAGGCCGATGATCATGCCCATCAGCAGCTCGATCAGGGTGAAGCCGTGCTCTCCGCGCAGGCGGCTCATGGACAGGGCCCCGTCGTGCCGCCGCTCGTCGGGATGCTGAGCGTGGTGGTGGTCGTGCCCGCGGGCGCGCGGTTCTGGATCGTGCCGGTCGTCACACGCCGGCTGCTCGCGCCGTTGTTGTCGTCGGCGCAGACCGTGTAGTCGCCGTACGGCAGCCCCGGCTGGGCGAGCTTGCCCGACGCGTTGAGCGTCGCGGTGAACGCGCTGCCGCAGCCCGCTGTCACCGGCGTGATGCGCACGTTCGCGCTCGGGAACGGCGAGCCGCCCTTCTGGACGACGATGTTCAGCGCCGGGAGACGCACGGTCACGGCCTGCGTCCCGCCGGGAGCCGGGGTGACCGTCGGCATCGACTGCCCGTAGGCGCTCGGCATCGCGCCGGTGCAGGAGCCGCCCCAGACGCTGTAGCCGTTGCTGAACGGGAACAGCGAGTAGCCGGAGGAGATCGTCGTCGCCGCCGAGCTGCTCGTGAACTGGCGGGGGCTCGCGAGCGCGCTGTTGCCCAGCATGATCGACTTGGCGCTCGCGACCTGCGTGCTGGCGCCGACCTGGGTGTCGAAGCTCACGTCGAGGTTCGCCGCGCGGTCGTAGTCGAAGATGAGGTTCGTGGTGCTCTGGCCCACGACGCTGGCGGTCTGCGTCACGGCCTGGTTGCCGTTCTGGTCGACGTACCCGGGCTGGTTGACGGACACGCTGTAGGTGCCCACCGGCAGGTAGCCCCAGAACACGCAGCCCTGCGAGTCCGTCGAGCCGTTCGAGGTGAACGGGCCGGAGATGTTCACCGGGATGCCGGGGATGCCGGTCGGGGTGCGGTCCTCGACCAGCGCCTGGATGCTGCCCTGGCCCGAGCCGAACGAGCCGTTGGGGACCGCCACGATCGTCGTGCTCGTCACTGGCTTGATCGCGTTCATCGTCGGCCAGGTGACGGTGGAGCTGACCTTCAGGTAGTCGGCGCTCGAGGCGCCGCCCGTGCAGGTGGCGTTCCCGGTGTTGTCGTCGACCCAGACGGCCTTGGAGGCGATCGTGTAGGTCACCTTGCCGACGGTCTGCGTGCGCGTGGCGTTCATGCCGGTGAGCGCCGTGACGTTCAGCGCGCGCATGCGCTCCATGTCCTGCTCGGCGAGCGCGGCGGCCTGCGCGCGGCTCTTGTTGGCGGCGCTCGAGCGCGCCGCCGCGTCCAGCGCGGCGAGGAAGCCGAGCGCGAGGATCACGAGCAGCACAGCGGCCACCATCGCCTCGATGAGGGCGAAGCCCTGCTCACCACGGGCCATCGCGGCACGGGGCGAGAGTCGCCCAGGGGGCGCCGCGTCGCGAGCACTGCGAACGGTCGTCACCCCCGCGGTATCGGTGCGCGGTCGCGCCGCTTGACCGCAACTGGACGGGCCTACGACGCGCGCCGGCCGTGGCGTCGGACATCCGTCCAGCGCGGCGGTTTCGCACAGGTCTGCGCCGCGAACCTGCGGCGAGCGGGCGGCTCACGCGGGCAGCCGCTGCACGAGCGTGAGCACCTCGCCGAAGAGGTCGCCGCGGCGGGCGACGCGCTCGAGCACCTGCGGTGCCTCGAAGACGAGCGCCCGCGGGTCGCCCTGCTCCGCGCACGCCTCCACCTCGTCCCAGGCGAGCGGCGTCGACACGGTGGGTCGCGGACGGGCCCGCAGCGAGTAGGCCGCGACCGTCGTCTTCGAGCGGTCGTTCTGGTACCAGTCGACGAGCACCTTCCCGCGCCGGCGAGCCTTCGCCTGCGCGGCGACGACGAGCGCGGGCTCCTCCCGCGCGAGCACCTCCGCGACGGCGCGCGAGAAGCCCTTGGCGGCGTCGAAGCTCGCCTCCGCGCCGTTCAGCGGCAGGTAGAGCTGCAGGCCCTTGGAGCCGGACGTCTTGGGGAACACGCGCAGACCGAGCCCGTCGAGCATCGCGCGCAGCAGCAGCGCCACGCGGCAGCACTCGACGATCGTCGCGGGCGGTCCGGGGTCGAGGTCGAAGACGACGGCCGTCGGCCGGTCGGGCGTGGCCGCCAGCGCGAGCGAGGGGTGCAGCTCCAACGCGGCGAGCTGTGCGAGCCAGACGAGTGTCGCGGCGTCGTCGCAGACGACGAAGCGGATCGTCTCGGCGCCGTGGCGTACGTCGGCTCGGTGCACCCACGCAGGAGCGTGCTCAGGGATGCGCTTCTCGAAGAACGACTCGCCGTCGACGCCGTCCGGGGTGCGCACGAGCGTCAGTGCACGCCCGCGCAGGTGCCCGGTGAGCACCGCCGCGACCCCGTAGTAGTACTCGATGACCTCGCGCTTGGTGAACCGCGCGTGCGGGTAGAGCAGCTTGTCGAGGTTCGTCAGCACGATCTCGCGGTCCTCGACGAGCGCGGTTGCGACGGTGCCCTTGCCCCGCTCGGGATGCTCGTCGACCAGGCGCAGCGCGCCGTCGCCGGCGCCGCGAAGGCCCTGCCACGCCGGTTGGCGCAGCAGGCCGGCGCTCGAGCGCTCGGTGTAGGCGATCTCGGCGACCAGCGCGGGCTCGACCCAGTGCGCGCCTCGCGGCGGGCGGCCACGCCCGGGCGCGAACGGCGAGTCGGGCCGCGCCAGGGCGGCGAGGCGCCCGGCGAGGTCGTCGAGCTCGGCCTCGCTGAGCCCGGACCCGACGCGCCCCGCGTAGCGCAGCAGACCGTCCTCGCCGCGCTCGCCGACGAGCAGCGCGCCGACACGCCCGCGTCGCCCGCCGGTGCCCTCGAGCCAGCCGCCGATGCGCAGCTCGGCGCTCTCGCGCAGCTTCACCTTGACCCAGGCCCGGCTGCGTCGGCCCGGCCGGTAGGGGGCGTCACGGCGCTTGGCGACGACGCCCTCGAGACCCAGCTCCGCGGCGGCGCGCAACAGGTCCGCGCCGGAGTCGACGGGCTCGGGGACCTGCCAGTGCGCGCCTTGGAGGGCGAGCTGCGCGAGCCGCGCGCGGCGCTCGTGGTAGGGGCGCTCGAGCAGTGAGTGTCCGTCGAGCCACAGCAGGTCGAACACGACATACGTGACCGGCACCTCGCGTGCCAGCCGCCGCACGCGAGCCTCGCCGCGCACGTGCATGCGTCGCTGCAGGGCCTCGAAGCTCGGTCGTCCAGCCGCGTCGAACGCGACGATCTCGCCGTCGAGGATCGCGCGGTGCTCGTGCAGCGCCCGCGTCATCGGCCCGATCTCCGGGTAGGCGGCGGTGATGTCGGCGCCGCTGCGTGAGCGCAGGGTCAGGTGCCCGGGGGTCGCGCGGCAGGTCGCGCGCACGCCGTCCCACTTGACCTCGAAGGCCCACGCGCTGCCGCTGGGCAGCGTGCCCGGCGTGGCGAGCATCGGCGCGAGCGTCTCGGGCATGGGCTCGGCGGCGCCGTCAAGCGGCGCGCCCATGCGGTGGATCATCCACTCGTCCCCCTCGCCGATCGGGAACAGCGCCCACGCGCCCGTGAGCCGCTCGCCGTGCAGCTCGACCTCGACCTTGCGCGGGTCCCACTTCAGCACCTCGAAGGTGCCGTGGTCGTAGATCCGCATCATCCCCGCGCCGTAGCTGCCGGCGGGGATCTCGCCCTCGAATGCCAGGTAGTCGAGCGGGTGGTCCTCGGTGCGCACGGCGAGCAGGTTGTGCCCGGGATCGAGCGGCAGGAAGTTCGGCAGCGCCCACGAGGCCAGCGCCCCGTCGTGCTCGAGGCGCAGGTCCCAGTGCTGGCGCGTGGCGCTGTGCTCCTGCACGACGAACCGCGGCGGCGCGCCGGGTGCCGGCGGCGCGGGTCGGCCGACCGGCTCGGGCGTGCGTGCGAAGTCACGCCGTTCGCGGTAGCGGCCGAGTCGCTGCACCACGCGGCCATCGTATCGGCGGCCCCGCCGGCCGCCGGAGCGGCGTCAGCCGCCGGCGACCGCGGGCAGGATCTGGACCTCCGCGCCGTCTGCGACGGCGGTCTTCAGCGCATCTGCGAAGCGGATGTCCTCGCCGTCCACGTACACGTTCACGAATCGCCGCAGGCCCCCGCCCTCGTCGGTGAGGCTCTCGCGCAGCTCGCCGTGCGCGTCGAACAGCGACTCGAGCACCTCGCCGACCGTCGCGCCCTCGACCCGCACCTGGCCCTGGCCGCCGGCGGCGGCGCGCAGCTGGGTCGGCAGCTTCACCGTGACGGCCATCAGGCGGTCACCACCCGGCGCTCGACGTCCTGCTCGAACTGGTCGAACGACGCGTCGATCTCGAAGGCCTCGAAGGTCCCGCGCACCGCGTCGAGCGTCTTGAGGCCCTCGCCGGTGATGACCAGCACGACGCGCTCGTCGCGGCCGATGTCGCCGCGCGCGGCGAGCTTGGCCAGCGTCGCCGTCGTGACGCCGCCGGCCGTCTCGGTGAAGATCCCGGTCGTCTCGGCGAGCAGCCGGATGCCGGCGCGGATCTCGTCGTCGTCGACCGCCTCGATCGAGCCGCCGCTGCGTCGGGCCAGGTCGAGCGCGTACGGCCCGTCCGCGGGGTTGCCGATCGCCAGCGACTTGGCGATCGTGTCGGGCCGCACGGGCCGGCAGACCTCGTGGCCGGCGTCCCACGCCTGGGCGACCGGCGAGCACCCGGCGGCCTGGGCGCCATGCATCACCGGCGGCGCGCCGCTGATCAGCCCGAGCTCGAGCCATTCGCCGAAGCCCTTGGCGATCTTCGTGTACAGCGAGCCCGAGGCGACGGGCGCGACGATGCGGTCCGGGGTGCTCCAGCCGAGCTGCTCGGCGACCTCGTAGGCGATCGTCTTCGAGCCCTCGGCGTAGTACGGACGCAGGTTGACGTTGACGAATGCCCAGTCGCGCTCGCCGGAGAGCTCCGTGCACAGGCGGTTGACGTCGTCGTAGCTGCCGCGCACCTGTACGAGATTCGTCCCGTAGACGCCGGTCGCGAGCACCTTCTGCTCCTCGAGGTCGGCGGGGATGAAGACGTAGGTCGTCATGCCCAGCGCGGCGCCGTGCGCGGCGACCGAGTTCGCGAGGTTGCCGGTCGAGGCGCAGGCGAGCACGTCGAAGCCCAGCTCGCGCGCCCGCGCGGCGGCGACGTTAACGACGCGGTCCTTGAAGGAGTGCGTCGGGTTGGCCGCGTCGTTCTTCACCCAGACCTCGCCGATGCCGAGGCGCTCGGCGAGCCGGTCGGCGCGGATCAGCGGGGTGCAGCCCGCCGGCAGCCCGAAGCGCGACGACGCGCGCCCGGACGGCCCCGGCTGCGCCTGGGCCGGCAGGAAGTCGGCGTAGCGCCAGATGTTCTGGGGGCCGCCCTGGATGCGCCGACGCAGCGCCGCCACGTCGCCGGCCAGGCCGCCGTGGTCGTAGCCGACCTCGACCGGGCCGAAGCAGCGCTGGCAGACGTAGCGGGCGTCGAGGGGGTACTGGGCGCCGCACTCGCGGCAGTTCAGATGGATGGCACTCATGAAAAAGACCTCCGCTGGTGTGTGGCGAAGGTCTCGAGCGAATCCTCTGCCACATCTCCCAGGCTCAGTGTCGCCTGTTGGAATTGGCACCTTCTCCCTCACCCTGTCGGGCTCGGGAGGGTTGCCGGGGCTTCATCGGGCCAGTCCCTCCACCCCTCTTGATGTGTCCAGCTATGTGGCCGGGCAATCTAGCACACGCCCCTGCGGATCGGACAGGCGTCTGGGACTCCGCAGGCGCCACCGGTACACTCGGCGTCCGAGAGGCGACCCGATGACCGACGAGCCGCGAAGTCCCCATGCCGAGCCTGCCCAAGCCCCGCCTGCGCCGGGCGGCACGGTCGCGCGGTCCCGCCGTCGCCGCCCCGCCTGAGAGCCAGGCCCCCCAGATCTCGGAGATCGTCGCCGGTCCGGAGGGCGGCGAGCTGCGCTGGATCAACATCGAGCGCTTCGGTCACACCGAGCGCAGCTGGCTCGAGGAGCAGTTCGACTTCCACCCACTCGACTACGAGGACCTGAGCTCGCGCAACCAGCGCCCGAAGGTCGACGAGTACGACGACTACCTGTTCGTCGTCCTGCAGTTCCCGCGCTATGACAAGCAGGTCGGGCGCCTGAACGCTGCCGAGGTCGACGTGTTCGTCGGGCTCGACTATGTCGTCACGATCCCCAACCAGCCGCTGCAGTCGCTGGATTACCTGTTCGAGCGCTGCAGCACGAACGCCGAGCTGCGCGAGCAGCTGTTCGCAAAGGGCGCGGGGTACCTCCTCTACCGGATCGTCGATGACTCGGTCGACGCCTCGTTCCCGATGCTGCGCAAGATCGGCAACAAGCTCGAGCGCCTCGAGGACGACGTGTTCGAGGGCCGCTCGAACGAGGTCGTGCGCGACATCTTCAACGTCAAGCAGGAGGTCATCAACTTCCGCCGCATCGTGCGGCCGATGCGCTCCGCGCTCTCGGACCTCGAGCGCACGACGAAGCGCTATATCCCCCACGACCTCGAGATGTACTTCGACGACATCAATGACGCGTCCGAACGCGTCTGGGACATGCTCGAGAACTTCAAGGAGGTCGTCGAAGCCCTGGAGGGCACGAACGAGTCGGTCCTCTCCCACCAGCTCAACGACATCCTGCGCGTGCTGACGGCGTTCAGCGTCGTGATGCTCCCGCTGACGCTGATCGCGAGCATCTTCGGCATGAACGTGCGCGTGCCGGGCGAGATGACGATCAGCGGCTTCTGGATCATCATCGCCGCGATGGTCGTCATCCTCGCCGGGATGGTGTGGATGTTCCGCCGGCGTGGCTTCCTCTGACGCTGTCGCGGTCGCGGACGCCGCGCTGCTGGAGGCGCCGGTGGTGCGCCGGCGCATGCTCGTGGTCGTCAACCCCGCCGCGACGTCGGTCGACCCGCGGCTGCGGGCGCTGGTGCTCGCGGCACTGCGGAGCCGTTACGAGGTCACCGCGGTCGACACGGTCGCGCGCGGGCACGCGATGGAGCTCGGCCACCGTGCGGTCGCAGAGGACTTCGATGTCGTCGTCACGCTCGGCGGCGATGGAACGCTGAACGAGGTGGCGGGCGGGCTGGCCGGCTCGAGCGTTCCGCTCTGCCCGCTGCCCGCCGGCTCGCAGAACGTCTTCGCGAAGATGCTCGGACTGCCGCACGAGATCGTCGACGCCACCGCGCACCTGCTGCGCCTGGCCGACGACTGGCGCCCGCGCCGCATCGACCTGGGGCGCGTCAACGGCCGCATCTTCACCTTCTCGGCCGGGGCCGGCATCGACGCCGCGGTGGTCGAGCACGTCGATGCCCATCCGGCGCGCAAGGCGCGCTGGCGCCAGTGGTACTACATGCACAGCGCCGCGCTCGTCTTCGCCACGCGGTACGCGCTGCGCGCGCCGCGCCTGGAGGTCGACGGGCCCGAGGGTCCGATCGAGGGCGTGACGGTCCTGGTGCAGAACGGGGACCCGTACACCTACGCCGGCGAGCGCCCGGTGCGCGTCTGCCGCGACGTCGCGCTCGACTCGGGGACGCTGTCGGCGGCGGTGCTCGCGCGCACCTCGCCGGCCGACGCGAGCCTCGTCCCGCGTCTGCTCCTCGAGCGCCTCGAGGTCGCCGGCCACCGGCACGTCGTCCCGCTCGAGCACCTGCATGAGCTGCGCATTCGCGCCGCCGGCGACCTGGCCATCGGGGTGCAGGTCGACGGCGACTTCATCGGCGCCTACGAGGACATCCACTTCGAGGTGCTGCCGGGCGCGCTGAGCGTCGTGGCCTGACCTCAGGCCTCGCCGGCATGCTCGAGCCAGCGGCGCTCCCACGCGCTCGCGCTGAAGCCGCCCGCCGGCGCGCCGACGGCCAGCACGATCGTGCCGTCCTGCGTGGCGGTCGCCTCGCGGTGGGTCTGCGGGTCCGGCAGGAAGATGACGGTTCCGGCAGGCGCGTCGAACGCCTCCCCGCCGACGGTGAAGCGCGCGGCGCCGGCGACGACCGCGTACAGCTCCTGCTGCTCGGGCTCGCCGTCCGGCCGGCGCTCGTCGTGCGGCTCGACGACGATGTCGCCGGCCCGTGCGGCGCGATAGGCGTTCGTGCCGAACGCCGTCACGCCGAGGCGATGGCGCAGCGGGATCCATGGCGGCACCTCCGGCCCCTCGACGTCGAGCACCGGCGCCGAGCGCAGGTCGATGACACGCACCGTCTCGGAAGGCATGCGTGATGCATACCCTAACGAGCGCAACGTCCGGGATGCCGCCGGCGCACCGTACAGCCGGCACGGCGCCTGAGATCCTGAGCGAGGGATCGCGGATGCATGGCGCCGCACGCGCGCCGTCCGGTTGTGCTCCTGCACACCGGACGCGGGCGGGTGGCGCCCAGGCGCCGCGAGACCCGCTCAGGGCTCAGGCGGAGGGGGTGACTCGGTATGCGTCGAACACGCCCTCGATGCCGCGCAGCCGTGCGACCGTCGCCTTCAGCGCCTGCGTGTCCCCCACCTCCACGACGAAGCGGTTGGAGACCATCGGGCGATTGACGATGCAGCGCGCCTCGACGATGTTGATCCCCTGCTCGGCGAGCGTGCGCGAGAGATCCTCGAGCAGACGGTGGCGGTCCCAGGCGTCGATCTGGATCTCGACCTTGAAGAAGGTCTCGTGGTCGCCCTCCCAGTGCACCGGCACGAAGCGCTCGGGGTCCTTGCGCAGGGCGGCGACGTTCGGGCAGTCGTCACGGTGGATCGTGATGCCGCGCCCGAGCGAGACGTAGCCGACGATCGGGTCGCCGGGCACCGGGTGGCAGCACTTGGCCAGGCGCAGCATGACGTCATCGACACCCTCGACGCGGATGCCGTAGGAGACCGACGTGCCGGTCGGCAGACGGCGCCGGCGCCGATCGGAGACGAGCGTCTCGACGACGCCGCTGTCCTCCTCGGCGGCCTCGCCCTGCTTGAGGCGCTGCAGGACCTTGTTGACGACGACCTTCGGCGAGATCTTCGCCCCGCCGAGCGCGATGTAGAAGTCGTCGGCCTTGCGGAAGCCCATCTCCCGGATGACATCCGCCAGCAGCGGCGAGCCGGTGATCTTCTGGGCAGGCAGGCCGGCCTTGCGCAGGTGCTCCTGCAGCAGCTCGCGCCCGGCGTGCTCGGCGTCCTGGCGACCTTCGGCCTTGAACCACTGCTTGATCTTGTTGCGTGCGCGCGTCGTCTTGACGACGGCCAGCCAGTCGCGCGAGGGGCCACGGTCGCGCTTGCTGGTGAGCACCTCGACACGGTCGCCGGACTTCAGCTGGTAGTTCAGCGGGACGATCTTGCCGCCGACCTTCGCGCCCACGCAGCGGTGCCCGAGCTCGGTGTGGATCTCGTAGGCGAAGTCGAGCGGGGTCGCGCCGGCGGCGAGCGACTTGACCTCGCCCTTGGGCGTGAAGACGAAGACCTCTTCGTCGAACAGGTCGACCTTGAGGTTCTCGACGAACTCGCGCGGATCGGAGAGCTCCTGCTGCCAGTCGAGCATCGAGCGCAGCCACTTGAGCTTCGCCTCGCCCTCGGGGACCTTCACGCGCTTGCCGCCGGGCGACTCCTTGTACATGAAGTGCGCCGCGACGCCGTACTCGGCCATGTCGTGCATCTCGCGCGTGCGGATCTGGATCTCGAGGGGCAGCCCCTCGGGCCCGATCACCGTCGTGTGCAGCGACTGGTACATGTTGAACTTCGGCATCGCGATGAAGTCCTTGAAGCGCCCGGGGAGCGGCTTCCACAGCGAGTGGATGACGCCCACCGCGCCGTAGCAGTCCTTCACCGACTCGACGATCACGCGCATCGCCGTGAGGTCGTAGATCTCGTTGAACTCGCGGCCCTTGCGGGTCATCTTCGAGTAGATCGAGTAGAAGTGCTTGGCCCGCCCCGAGATGTCGGCGTGGATGCCGAGCGCGTCGAGCTCGCCGCCGAGCGTCGCGCCGGCCTTCGTGACGTACGCCTCGCGCTCCTCGCGCTGCTGGTTGACCAGCCCCTTGATCTCCTGGTACTTGCGCGGGTGCAGCGCGGCGAACGCGAGGTCCTCGAGCTCCCACTTGATCGCGTGGATGCCGAGGCGGTGGGCGATCGGCGCGTAGACGTCGAGCGTCTCCTTGGCCTTCTCGATCTGCTTCTGCTTGCTGAGCGCGCCGATCGTGCGCATGTTGTGCAGCCGGTCGGCGAGCTTGATCAGGATGACCCGGATGTCCGTGGCCATCGCGACGAGCATCTTGCGGTAGTTCTCGGCCTGCGCCTCGTCGCGCGAGGTGAACGTGATGCCCTCGAGCTTGGTCACGCCGTCGACGAGCGCGGCGACCTCGTCCCCGAACTGCTCCTCGATCTCCTCGATCGAGGCGCTCGTGTCCTCCACCGTGTCGTGCAGCAGCGCGGCGCAGAGCGTCTCGGTGTCCAGGCGCAGGCCCGCGCAGATCTTCGCGACGCCGACCGGATGCGTGATGAAGTCCTCGCCCGAGCGCCGGCGCTGGTCGGCGTGGTGCCGGCAGGCGAACAGGAAGGCCGCGACGACGCGGTCGCGATCGACCGGCATCGCGATGTCGTCCTCGTGCTCGGCGATGATCGCGAAGAGGTCGTCGAGCAGGCGGCGCTCGCTCGCGGTGAGCTCGGCCGTCGGGTCCGCCGCGGCGCGCACCTTCCCGTCGCCGAGCGCGCCGGCGATCGCGCGCGCTGCGGGCTCGGCCGCCTGCGGAGCCGGCTCGGCTGTCACGCCGCCCGGGCGCTCGCGCGTGTCAGCCATCGCAGGCCCTCCTCACGGCGCGCGGCGTACGCGCGGAAGGCCGCCGAGCGCTCGAGCTCCGTGCGCTGCGCAGGCGGGACCTCGACGGCCGGGCGATCGCGGTCGAGCGCGACGAGCCCGAGCTCGACGAGGACGCGCAGCAGCCGGCCGGCGCGGGCCGGCGTGCGTGGGCGCTGGGCGTCGCCGCGAAGTGCGGCCTCGAGCGGCGCGCCCTCGCCATCGCGCAGCGCGCGGTAGAGGGCGGCCAGGCCCCCACGCAGCTCGTGGTCGTGCTCGAGAACATCGTGGGTGAAGCGTAGCTCAGCCTCTCCCCACGCCAGATGGGCCGTCCAGTCGCCCGGACCGCCGTGCAGGAGCGCGCGCTCGGCGGCGCTCGAGGGCGGGTCGAGCGCCACGACGTGCGCGAAGGCGCCCGCCAGCGCGGGGTCGCGGCACAGCGCCGTCCACGAGCACAGCGCGAAGCCGCCCAGGCGTCCGCGCAGCGCGCGTGCCCGGCGCTCCTCGCAGGCCGCGACGACGAGCACCGGCTCGCCCGCGCTCGCGAGTGCGGCGATCAGCGCTGCCGGGCTCGCGCCGCGCCGGTCGACGGCCGCGCGGCGCGGGCGGTCGGGGACCCGCGCACCCGGAAGCGGCGCGTCGAGCTCGGCGAGCGCGGCGTCGAGGAACGCCTCCGGGCGCCCGGCGAAGACGATCGGCTCCCGTCCCGCCGGCGCGACCTGGCGCAGCACGAGGCGGGCGTCCTCGCGCCCTCGCCAGCGGTTGACCTCCAACGTGAACGTCGCGTCGACCGGCTCGCCGGCGGGTGCCGGCAGCGAACCGCGCCCGAACGCCACCGCGGCCGCGCGCGCCGCGCCGGCCTCGACCGTGAAGCGCACGTGCTTGCCCTCCCCCATCGGGCGCGGGTCCCCGAGCGTCGCCGCGGGGATCAGCAGCGCGGGGCGCGGGTTGCCGATGCCGTAGGGCGCCAGCCCGGCGAGCTCCTCGGCCAGCGCCATGCCGACGTCGGCGCCGCCGACGACCGCGTCGACCCGCTCGCGGGGCACGAGGTCCTCCGGTGTGAGCACCGCCGCCGCGTGGGCTTCGAAGGCGGCCCGGAACGCCGCCACCCGCTCGCGCTCGACGGTGCAGCCGGCCGCCGCGCGGTGGCCGCCGTGGCGCAGCAGGTCGCCGGCGCAGGCATCCAGCCCGGCGAGCAGGTCGAACGCCGGGATCGAGCGCCCCGAGCCGGTGCCGCGCTCGCCGTCCAGGGCGACCAGCACGGCCGGGCGGTGGTGGCGCTCGGCGATCCGCGCGGCGACGATCCCGATCACCCCGGGGTGCCAGCCGTCGGCGGCCAGCACGTACGCGGGCCGCTCGCCGAGCTCGGCGACCTGGGCCTCGGCCTCAAACAGGATCCGTGTCTCGACATGGCGGCGCTCGGCGTTGGCGGCGTCGAGCTCCGCCGCGATCGCGTCGGCGCGCTCGGGGTCCTCGGTGAGCAGCAGCTCGACGCCTGCGTCGGCGCGCTGCAGGCGCCCGGCGGCGTTGATGCGCGGGGCCAGGCGGAAGGCGATCGTCTGCTCGTCGATCGCCGCGGGGTCGGCCTGCGCGACGCGCAGCAGCGCGCGCAGGCCGGGACGGCGCGTGCGCGCCAGGGCGACGAGACCTTCGCGCACGAGCCGGCGGTTCTCGCCGCGCAGCGGCACGCAGTCGGCGACGGTCGCGAGCGCGACGACGTCGAGGTCGCCGTCGGCGAGCGCCGGATCCCGCCCGCACGCGGCGAGCAGCGCCGCCGAGAGCTTGTACGCGACGCCCGCGGCGCACAGCTCGGCCGTCGGCGCGGTGCCGAGCTGCGGATGCACGACCGGCGCCTGCGGCAGCGCCCCGTCGGCGCGCCGCTGATGATGGTCGGTGACGACGACACCCATCCCCAGCTCGCGCGCGCGGGCGACCTCGTCGACGGCGGTGACCGCGCAGTCGGCGGTGACGAGCAGCCCGGTGCCCGCGGCCGCGAGGCGCTCCACGGTCGCCGTGCTCAGGCCGTACCCGTCCTGCGTGCGGCTTGGCAGGAACCAGCCCACGTCGGCGCCCAGCGCACGCAGCGCGCGTACGAGGATCGCGGTCGCGCAGACGCCGTCGGCGTCGTAGTCCCCGTGCACGACGATCCGCGAGCCGCGCTCGAGGTGCTCCCGGATCAGCGCGACGGCAGCGCCCATCCCGCCCAGCTCGGAGGGATCGTGCCGGTCGTCGGCGGCGAGGAACGCCCGCGCCTCGCTCGGGTCGCCGAGCCCCCGGCGCACCAGCACCTGCGCGACGGCGCAGCTCACGCCGAGTTTGCGCTCGAGGCGCAGGACGTCCGCGACCGGCGCGGGCGGGATCTCGAGGCGCACGTCCACGCACGGACCCTAGGCCCGGCGCCGGACGGCGCGGCCGCGGCGCGACGGATCGCGGCTCAGAGCTCGAGCGCGGGGTTGCCGCGCTGAACGCCCAGGGCGTACGCGAAGCCGAGCCCGAGCAGCGCGCCGGGGATCGCCTCGAGCGCGTTGGCGATCGTGATCGCGTTGTTGCCGGGGATCGTGAACCCGGCGAGCGCGAAGCCGACGAGCACGGCGCCGATGATCGCGCAGACGAAGCTGCCGACGATGCCGCCCCAGAAGCGGTCCGGGATGAAGATGGCGAAGTGCCAGATCGACAGGCCCATCATGACCCAGGCGAGGAGGCCCATCAGCGTCTCCCGTGACGGCGGTTGCGGGGCCGGCGCGGCCGGCTGGTCTTCTTCGGGTCGTCCTTGAGGACGAGGTCCTCGGGGAGCAGGTCGCGCGCCAGGTCCTCTTCCGGCTCGGCGGTGGCGGTCGCCGTCTCATCGGCGTGCAGATCGCGCACCATCTCGTCGAACTCGGCCTGGCTGACGGTCTGGCCAGGCTCGTCCGGCGCGGTGACGCGCCGGCTCGGGCGCTTGGGCGCCTGCGGCTCGACCTCGATCGACGCGCCGCCAGCTGCGGTCGCGTAGGCCGGTACGACGCCGCCGTTGGCGGCCGCCACGCGCGCGCGCCGCTGGCGCCACACCGGCTCCCCCTCCTTCCAGTGCATCAGCACCGGCGAGGCGATGAAGATCGACGAGTACGTGCCGGACAGCACGCCGACCGCTAGGGCGATCGCGAAGTCCTTCAGCGTCTCCCCGCCGAAGAGGATCAGGGCGACGATCGGCAGCAGCGTCGAGAACGACGTCGCCAGCGAGCGCATCAGCACCTCGCTCATCGACCGGTTCAGGATCTGCGAGAACGCTGCCCGCGGCATGCGCGGCACGTTCTCGCGGACGCGGTCGAACACGATGATCGTGTCGTACAGCGAGTAGCCCAAGATGGTGAGCAGCGCCGCCACGGTCGCGGTCGTCACCTCCAGCTTCAGCAGCGCGTACACGCCGGCCGTGATGAGGAGGTCGTGCATGAGGGCGATCAGCACGGGGACGGCGTATCGCCATTCGAAGCGCAGCGCGATGTACGAGCTGATGACGATCAGCGACGCGATGATCGCGATGATCGCGCTGTTGGCGACGGTCTTGCCGAACGTCGGCCCGATCGTCTCGAAGCTGAACGAGCCGTTCCCGAAGCGCTTGTCCAGGGTCGACTCGACCTTCGCCTGGCGCGACGGGCTGAGCGTCTCGGTCGAGATCTGGAAGGCCTGGCCGTTCTTGAAGTCCTTGCCGGAGATGCGCTGGATCTCGGCCTTGGCGAGCCCGACCGGGCCGAGCGCGTCGCGGATCTGCGCCTCACTGGCCTTCTGGGCGAACTCCGCGGTCAGGCGCGTCCCCGACGTGAAGTCGATCCCGAGGTTGAGGCCGTTCGCGCCGACTGCGAGCGCGCCGACGAGCAGGATCGCGCCGCTGAGCGAGAAGAACCAGCGCGCGTGGCCCATGTAGTCCCAGCGGAAGCGCTCGGTCTTGGACTGGGCGCCGAGCGCGGCCGGGTGGCTGATGAGGCCCGACTGGCCGAGCGTGCCCAGCACGGCCTGCGTGAGCATCACCGCCGTCAGGAACGAGACGATCGTGCCGACGCCCAGCGTGAACGCGAAGCCCTTGACCCCCGCGGTGGCGAGGATGAAGAGGATGAAGGCGACCATGAACGTGACGACGTTCGCGTCGACGATCGCCGAGAGGCCCTTCTTGTAGCCCTGGGAGATGGCCAACGGCACGGACCTGCCGTGCCGCATCTCCTCTTTCACGCGTTCGAAGATGACGATGTTGGCGTCCGCCGCGACGCCGATCGTGAGGATCAGGCCCGCGATGCCCGGTAGCGTGAGCGTGATCGGGATGAGCTTCACGAGCGCGAACATGAAGATCCCGTAGACCACGAGGGCGCCGATCGCGACGAGGCCCAGCACGCGGTAGACGAGCAGCAGGAACAGCGAGACGAGGATCAGGCCGACCATCCCCGCGAACAGGCCCTGCGAGAGCGCCTGCTTGCCGAGCGTCGCAGAGACCGACGAGGACGAGATCAGGTTGAGCTTCAGCGGCAGGGCGCCGGTCTGCAGGAGGTTCGCCAGGTTCTGCGCCGACTTGATCGTGAAGCCGCCGGAGATCTCCGAGCCGTTGGTGGCGTCGATCCCGTCCGGGTTCTGGTTGAAGTCGATGTACGGCGTGGAGATGATCTGGTTGTCCAGCGCGATCGCGAAGTGCTGGAACGCGCTCTGCGGGCTGCCGCCGAAGTAGTTGTTCTGCCCGCGCTGGGCGATCTGCCGCGTGACCTTCTGCCAGATCGTCTTGCCCTTGTCGGTGAAGTCGAAGGTGACGATCGGGGCGCCGGTGCCGCCAGGGCCGTTGTCGAAGCTCTGCTTGGGGTTGCGGATCTGGCTGCCGCCGAGCGCGGGCTGATCGCGCAGCACGTAGTACTGGTCGCTCGCCGTGCCGTTGGCGCTCGGTTCAGCCTGCAGGACGACGGTGCCGGGCTTGACCTCGACGATCCGCGTGCCGGCCGTCGGGATCTTGCGGTCGGCGATGTCCTTGAGGAGGTCGGACTTCACCTCCTGCGGGCCGGCGAGCACCTCCTGCTTCTTGTCGTTGATCAGGTAGAACTGGCCGGTCGTCGTCTCCTTGCCCGTCGAGGTCTGCGGGCACTTGCTGGCCCGCACGACCGCGTCGTAGTAGCTCAGCGCGCCGACCGTGCCCGCCGAGGGGCCGCCCGTCACCGACTGGTTCGTCGGGTCCGGCTTGCACTGGTCGTCGAGGACGTTTGTCTCCCAGTCGTAGAAGTACAGCTGGGCGGTCTTGCCGACCTGCCGGCGCGCCTCGTCGGCGTTCTTGGAGCCGGGCAGCGAGACGTCGATCTCGTCCGATCCGGTGCGCTGGATCTCCGGCTCGGCGACGCCGAGCTTGTCGACGCGCTTGCGCATGATGTCGATCGCGCGGGAGATCGAGTCGCCGTTGACCTTCGTCTCCTTGGTCGGCTTCGCCTGGTAGATCAGCGAGACGCCGCCCTTGAGGTCGAGGCCGAGCTTCGTCGGCTGCGAGGCGATGATCGCCAGCGACGCGGCCAGCAGGCCGGCGACGAAGGCGAGGATGAACAGGTTGCGGCGGCGGTCGGACATCGGCTACTTCTCGGGGGTCAGGACGAGCAGCAGGCCGCCGTCCTCGTCGTAGGCGGGGAAGAGATCGGCGGTCGCGCGCGCGGGCAGGTCGCCCTCGGCGTTGACCTCGACCGGCTTGTCGAGGGCGCGCACGCCCCACTCGAGCACGGTGGCGACGGGGTCCTCCCCGTCCTTGAAGACGAGCCCGAGCACGTCGCCCACCGGACGGCCGATCACGCGCTCGTCATCCAGGCCGGTGAGCTCGAAGGCCCCGCGCCCGCAGGCGATCACGCGGCCCTGCTGGTCGCAGACGAAGAACGCCGCGTCGGGCGCCGGGTAGTAGTCGTCCAGCAGCTCGAACAGGAACCCGAAGCCGCAGTTCTCGCAACCCTTGGGCTCCGCGCGGAATCCGGCAGTGCGATCGGTGGCTGCCGAGCGGTTGCCGCAGCTGGGACAGATGAAGTGATGCGCCATGAACTCCCGCTCCGAAGGGTACGCATCGCGCGGGCGGCCTGCGCCGCCGGGCGCGGCGAGCGTGCTCGGTCCTCGCCGCACCTTAGAAGAGCACCGGGTCGCGCGGCGGCTCGAGGCCGAGGTGCTCGTAGGCGCGCGGCGTGGCGGTGCGCCCGCGCGGCGTGCGCCGCAGGAAGCCGCACTGCAGCAGGTAAGGCTCGTAGACCTCCTCGATCGTGTCCGGCTCCTCGCCCACCGCGATCGCCAGCGTCGAAAGGCCGACGGGGCTGCCGGCGAACGTGCCGCACAGCGCGGTGAGGATCTCGCGGTCCAACCGGTCCAGCCCGGACCCGTCGACCTCGAGCAGCGTGAGCGCGCTGTCCGCCGCAACGGCGGTGACGACGCCGCTGCCGCGGACCTCGGCCCAGTCGCGCACGCGGCGCAGGAGGCGGTTGGCCACGCGCGGTGTGCCGCGGCTGCGCCGCGCGATCGCCAGCGCCCCGGCCTCGTCGAGCCGCACGCCGAGGATCCGCGCCGAGCGGTGCACGATCGTGCTCAGCTCCTCGGGGGTGTAGGAGTCGAGCCGGTGCTGGATCCCGAAGCGGTCGCGCAGCGGCGTGGACAGCAGCCCCGCCCGGGTCGTGGCCCCGACGAGCGTGAACGGCGGCAGCTCGAGCGTCACGACGCGCGCGCCAGCGCCCTGGCCGATCGTGATCGGCAGCCGCCGGTCCTCCATCGCGGGATAGAACGTCTCCTCCAGCGCGCGGTTCAGGCGATGGATCTCATCGACGAAGAAGACCGTGCCCGGCTCGAGCGCGGTCAGCAGCGCCGCGATGTCCCCCTTGCGCTCGAGCGCCGGGCCGGCCGTCTGCACGAACGGGGCGCCGAGCTCCTCGGCGATGATCTGCGCCAGCGACGTCTTGCCCAGCCCCGGCGGGCCGGCGAGCAGCACGTGGTCGAGCGGCTCGCCCCGCGCGGTGGCCGCCTGCAGCGAGACGCCGAGCTGCTCGCGCATCGCCTCTTGGCCGACGAAGTCCTGCAGGCTCCGCGGGCGCAGCGAGCGGTCGACGTCGTCCTCGCCCGCGAGCGCCCCGGGGCTGTGGATGCGCGGCTCGGAGGTCATGCGCGAGCCGCCTTCAGGGCGCTGGCGAGCAGCTCCTCGGCGCTGTCGCCCTGCGCGAGCGCGAGCAGGTCCTCGGCCTCCGCCGGGCCGAAGCCCAGCTCGAGCAGCCCGTCGCGCGCGATGCGGCGGGGGTCATCGGCGCGCGTCACGACGATCGGCGGCCCGCCGTCGTCCAGCCCGCCGACCTTCTCGCGCAGCTCGACGACGATGCGCTCGGCCGTGCGCCGCCCGATGCCGGGGACGGCCTGCAGGCGGCCGACGTCGCCGGCGGCGAGCGCGGCCGCGAGCTCGCGCGGCGGGCCGCCGCCAAGGACGGCGAGCGCGACCTTCGGCCCCACGCTCTGCACGCCGAGCAGCATCAGGAAGAGGTCGCGCTCCTCCTCGGCGGCGAAGCCGTACAGCTGGATCGTGTCGTCGCGCACGACGAGGTGCGTGTGCAGCGAGACCGGACGCCCGACGGCCGGCACGTGACGGAGCGTCTCGGCGGACACCGCGAGGCGGTAACCGACGCCGCCCGCGGTCTCCACCACGACGTGATCGGGCCGGCGCACCGCGACCTCGCCGGCGACGAGCGCGATCACCGGGCCACCGCCGGCTCAGCGGCCGCCATCGCCTCGTGCAGCGGCGCGTGGTTGGCGTGGCAGATCGCGACGGCGAGGGCGTCGGCCGCGTGGTCGGGCGCGGGCGGGCCCGGCAGGCCGAGCAGCACCTGGACCATCCGCGTCACCTGCTCCTTGGGCGCACGCCCGCTGCCGCAGACGGCCCCCTTGACCTGCTGCGGGGTGTAGTCGCGGCAGGGCACCGCGCGCCGCCCGGCGGCCAGCAGCACGACGCCGCGGGCCTGGCCGACGGCGAACGCGCTGCGCACGTTCTGGCCGAAGTACAGGGCCTCCATCGCCAGCGCGTCCGGCCGGTGGAGGTCCACGAGCTCCTCGACGCGGGCGAACAGCGCGGCAAGGCGGGCCTCGGTCGGGGCGTCGGCACGCGTGGTCGCGACGCCGCCGTCCAGCGCCACGAGTCGCCCGCCGCGGCGGGCGACCACGCCGAAGCCCGTGTTCGCGATGCCGGGATCGATGCCGAGGACGACCACGCGACGAGATTCTGCGCCGTGCACCGGATGCCTCCCTCCGGCGGGCGCGCGGCTACGACATCCGTCCAGTGGCCCGGGCGGCGCGTCGCCCGGGCCGATATCCCCCCCATGCTCCTCTCGGGTGGAGAACGCATGGCGCTCCGCGGCCAGCTCGCGGATGCCGAGGCGCGCATTCGCGCCCTGGAAACCAGGCTGCGGGAGGTCGCGATCCGCGACCCGCGCACGCGGCTGCTCTCAAACGACGCCCTCGTCGCCGCCGCGACGCGCGCGCTCGCGCTCGCGGAGACCGACCTGCGGCCGGTCAGCGCCGCGGTGATCGACATCGACGGCTTCCGCGAGCTCAACGTGCGCCGCGGCCAGGCGGCGGGCGACGCCGCGCTCGTCGACCTCGCCGAGCGCGTGCGCGGCGTCACGCGCGGCAGCGACGTCATCGGCCGCTCCGGCGCCGACGAGGTGACCGTCCTCATGCCCGGCACGAACATCGCGGGCGCGCAGTCCTGCTGCGAGCGCCTGATCCGCGAGCTCGAGCGCAGCGAGGTCCCCGAGGCCGGCAAGGTGCACATCTCGGCCGGGATCGCCGAGCACCTGGACGGCGGCTCGCTGTCCGAGCTGCTCGGCGCCGCGCACGCCGGCCTGGACCGCGCGCGGGCACTCGGCGGCTCGCGCTGCGCCGTGCGCCTCGTGGACGAGGTGCGCCAGGCCGATCCGGCGCACGCCGCCGTCGTCGAGGCGCTCGCCCAGACGCTGCTCGAGCGCGACCGCTACACCGGAGAGCACTCGGCCGAGGTCGTCGAGCTGAGCCGCCGGGTGGCCAAGCAGCTGGGCCTCAAGGACCGCGAGGTCGAGCACGTCGCCGCCGCGGCGCTGCTGCACGACATCGGCAAGGTCGCCATGCCCGACCGCATCCTCAACAAGCCCGGCGCGCTCGACGAGCGCGAGTGGGCGCTCATGCGCGAGCACCCGATCGTCGGCGAGCGGATCCTGCGCGCGATCCCCGGGATGGGCGCCGTCGCGCGCATCGTGCGCCACGAGCACGAGAGCTTCGACGGCACCGGCTACCCCGACCGCCTCGCCGGTGAGGACATCCCGATCGGCAGCCGCATCATCCTGGCCTGCGACACGTACAGCGCGATCACGACCGACCGCCCGTACCGCCCGGCACAGTCGCACCACTTCGCGATCTCCGAGCTGAGCCGGTGCGCGGGCACGCAGTTCGACCCCCGCGTCACCGAGGCGCTGATCGGGTGCCTGTACTGGGACGCCCAGCGCGGACGGCGCGCGGGCGGGAAGTCGCGCGCGCTGCGCGGCGACGAGCGCCTCAGCGCCTGACGATCTCGCCCTCGGACACCCGCTCCAGGCCGAGCCAGCAGAACTCCATCACGCGATCCACCGCCCAGCTGCGGGGGACGTCCTGGTGCTCGTACCACCAGTTCGCAATCGCCTGCGTGGCACCCGTGAGCAGGGAGGCCTGGGCTTCCAGGAAGAGCGCGCGCTGGTCCGGCGTGACCTGGGGACTCTCATGGCGGTCGGGCTCGGCGGCCATCAGGGCGGCGACCACGCCGATCGCCTGGGTGCGCACGCCCGCGATCGCCTCGGCGACCTCGGGGTCGGCCGCGTCGCGGAACAGGGCGCGCCAGGCCTCGCGGTGCTGCTCGACGAACGACAGGAAGGCGTCAACGCCACCACGCAGGCGCTCCTCCCCCGTCGCGCCGGTTTCGGCGTTGGCCTGCAGGCGCCGGAAGATCTCGCTCGCGTGGCGGGCGACGAGCTCGGCGTGGAGCTCGCGCTTGGAGGCGAAGTGCTCGTAGATCAGCGCCTTGGAAACCCCGGCCGCGGCGGCGATCTCGTCGAGCGACGCGCCGTGGTAGCCCGAGCGGGCGAACACCTCGCTCGCGGCGTCGAGCAGCTCGTCACGGCGTTCGGCGGCGCTCAGGCGCCGGCGCGGCGGGTCGGACATGAACACGCATCCTCGCAGGGTCCGCGCGCCGCGTAGGGTTGCGTCATGGTCGCGGCGGGGCACGACTGGGCTGCAGACGGCCTGCTCGAGGGCCTCGGGGAGCCCGCGCGCGGCGAGCGCCGGGCGCTGCTCGACGAGCTCGCCGCGCAGGGTGTGGAGCTCGCCGAGCTGCGCACGGCGACGCGCGAGGGCCGCCTCGCGGCGCTGTCCTCGGAGCTCCAGCTGGGCGGCACCGCGCACCTCAGCGCACGCGAGGTGGCGGAGCGCAGCGGGCTGGGCCTCGACCTGCTCCTGGCGCTGCGGCGCACGAACGGCGTCCCGGTCCAGGACCCCGACGCCCCGACGTTCAGCGACGGCGAGGTCGAGCTCACCCGCATCACGGCCGAGCTCGTGCGCACCGGGCTGACCCCCGAGCAGATCGCCGAGACCGCCCGCGTGATGGCCGGCGCCCTGCGGCCCGTCGCGGACGCCATGACCGCGGTGATCTCCGAGCTCTCCTACGAGCCGGGCCTCACGGAGGCCGAGCTCTCGGCCCGTCTGCGCGAGCAGATCGAGCGCTTCGCGCCGTTCATCGGCCCGTTGATGGAGGCGAACCTCGTGCTCCACCTGCGCGGGGCCGTCCGCGAGGCGGCGATCGCGGCCGCGGAGGAGGCCACGGGGGCCCAGCTCCCCGGGACGCGGCAGGTCACCGTCGCGTTCGCGGACCTCGTTGGGATCACGCGCCTCGGGGAGGAGCTCCCGCCCGAGGAGCTCGAGCGGGTCGCCAGCCGGCTCGGCGTGATGGCGGCGGAGGTGCTGCACCCGCCCGTGCGGCTCGTCAAGTCGATCGGCGACGCGGTGATGCTCGTCTCGCCCGAGCCGGAGCCCCTGATCGACTCGGCGCTGGACCTGGTGGGCGCCGCCGACGCGGCGGGCGCGGCGTTCCCGCAGCTGCGCTCGGGAATCGCATCCGGCGCCGCGGTCGCCCGCGCCGGCGACTGGTTCGGACGCCCCGTGAACCTCGCGAGCCGCCTGACGGCGCTCGCGCGCGCCGGGAGCGTGCTGGCCACGCGCGCGGTGCGCGACGCGGACGCCGGCGGCCGTCACCGCTGGTCGGCCGCCGGCGTGCGGCGCATCCGCGGCGTGCCCGAGCCGGTCGCGCTCTACCGCGTCCGGCGCCGGAGCTGAGGCCCGCGCATCAGACCCGCGCGGCCTGCGGACGGCGCAGGCCGTGCACCGCGGGCACCGCCAGGCAGGCCAGCGCGGCGAGCACCGCCAGCGCGCTGCCGGCCCGCATCGCCGTCGCCACGCCGATGGCGGCGCCCACCGGTCCGGCGAGCGCGAGCCCGACCGGCATCAGGCCCACCGACGTCGCCCAGTCGTAGGCGGCCACCCGCGCGATCGCCTCCG
>DATKLF010000140.1:0-29096 GCA_035542555.1 Solirubrobacteraceae bacterium
CTCCCCTGGCTCGCGGTCCTCGGCCTCGGCGCGCTGCTGCTGCTCGGCGGCTGCGCACGCGGCGGGTCGGGCGCAGCGCTCGACACCGGCCCCGGGCGGACGACGATGGCACGCGTCGAGCGCGTCGTCGACGGGGACACCGTGGTCGTGCGCGCCGGCGGCCGGCGCGAGCGCGTGCGCTACATCGGGATCGACACGCCCGAATCGGTGAAGCCCGGCACGCCGGTGCAGTGCTACGCCGAGGCGGCGAGCCGCGAGAACGCGCGGCTCGTCGGCGGGCGGCGGGTCCGCCTCGTCTTCGACCACGAGCCGCGGGATGCCTATGGGCGGCTGCTGGCGTACGTCTACCGGGCCTCGGACGGGCTGCTCGTGAACCGCGAGCTCGTGCGCCGGGGCTACGCGCGCACGCTCGTGATCGAGCCAAACGACGCCCACGCCCGCGACTTCGCGGCGCTGCGCGAGCGCGCGCGGGCCCGCGCGATCGGGCTCTGGGGCGCCTGCTGACGCGCTAGGGTTGATGGCGATGGCCACGCGGCTGCGCCAGAGCATCCACGAGTTCGAGGCGGCCTTCCGCGAGGAGGCCGAGGCCGACCGCCAGCGGCGCGAGGAGCTCCAGCGCGCCGCCCAGATGCGGACATACAACCGCCGCCTCGACCGGCAGCACCGCCGCGGCACGCTGCGCTTCGCGATGCTCGTCCTGCTGCTCGTCGCCGTGGCGGTCGGGGTGACCGTCGCGATGTTCGAGACGCTCTACTACGTGATGGGCTAAACGGTCGCGTCTGCGGGACGCCTCGCGGCGCAGGCCGCCACCCGCGGCCTGTCGGCGTGCGAGTGCACAGCCGACATGGCCGCGTGCGTCGTCCTGCATCCGCGATCCGTGCCGCACACGCGACCGTTGGCGACGATGGCGGCCCTGGGTGGGTGGCTCCCGGGAAGGCGATTGACGGAGCCGGCGCGCGACGTCGACGCGGGGGAGCTCCGGCGGTCCGCCCGGCGGGCGGACTGCCGCCCCCGCGGTCGATGTCGGGCGCCGGCCGACCAGCCCGCCGGCCGACCAGCCCCGCCAACAGCGCTACTGCGACGGCGACGGCGAGGGCAGCGGCACCGGGCTGACCTCCTGCGCGCGCTCGGCCTGAATCTCGAGGTAGACCTCTTTGCGGAACACCGGAATGTCGCGCGGGGCCTGGATGCCGATCCGGACCTTCTCG
The DNA here is from genome assembly GCA_035542555.1 of Solirubrobacteraceae bacterium. Lineage (GTDB taxonomy): Bacteria > Actinomycetota > Thermoleophilia > Solirubrobacterales > Solirubrobacteraceae > F1-60-MAGs163. The sequence goes on from DATKLF010000140.1 coordinate 1,209, forward strand.
CCCATGATCGACAGCACCGAAACCTCGATGTCGTCACCGATCATGATGCTCTGATTCGACTTCCGGGTCAGGACCAGCACTACACCACCCCCAGTGGGCGCGCTTGGGCGCAGGCGCCCAAACTACCAGCGCCCGGAGCGCGGGCGCAAGGCCGCTCGACGGACTGGGGCGTGGAACGGCCGCGAGGACGCTCCGATACTGTTCCGCGCGCATGGCACGACGCTCTCTCAGGCCCCATCTGAACCAGATCCGCACCTGGGTGCGCCAAGGGCGCACCGACGCCTGGATCGCCCACCAGCTCGAGGTGACCGGGCAGCAGATCGCGGCGTTCAAGAAGGAGAACGACCTCGGCACAGAGGCCGACGTCGAGGTTGGGATCGACTTCGACGACGAGATCGATCTGCGCGCCGAGGACGACGCGCAGATCGCCGCCGAGCTCGAGGCCGAGGAGGCCGCCAAGGCCGAGGAGGAGGCGCGCCGCGCCGCCGAGCGCGAGGCGGCGGCCGCCGAGGAGGAGGGCGAGGGCGCCGAGCGGCCGCGCCGCCGCGGCCGCCGCGGCGGCCGCGGAAGGGCGCGCCGGGCCGCACCGCGCGAGCTCGAGGGCACGTTCGACCACGGCGAGGAGGGCTACGGCTTGTGGCTCGATCCGGCAGTCGCCGACGACGCGACCTACGCCGAGCACTGGGCTGGCCACCGCAGCGTCGTCGTGCTGATCGAGGAGGATCAGATCGTGATCCGTCGCGCCGGCGAGGACGCCGACGAGGACGAGGACTGAGTCGGCCGCAGCGGAGCCGCCGCGCGCCGGCTGGCTGCCCGCAGGCGATGGTGGCGATCCAGATGGGCACCGAGGGGAACGCCAGCCCAGCCGGCGAGGGGCTCCCCGCGGCGTCGCGCGGCCCCGGCGCCACACGGTCATCGCATCACCGGTACGGGCTGCGAGCGACGGAGGGCGCGCCCTGTGGGCGCCACGGACGTCCACAGGCCTGCACGTTGCGCCGCGCCGCTGGATCACGTGCACCTGCATCGGCTACACCGACGCCGATGCAACCGATCGGCGCCCGCCGAGCGCCCACGGAACGACCCATTCGGATCGCGTGCACCCCCATCGGCCACACCGACGCAGATACACACGATCGGGCCGGCGGCGCGCACGCCACCGGCAGCGCCATTGCCCGCCCGCGCGCCCGCCCCGCCGCACCCCACACGCCCGCGCCCAGCGGAGCACGTGCACCCACATCGGCCACACCGACGCAGATGCAACCGATCGCGCCGGCCCGGCGCCCGCAGGCCGAGACGCTGCGCCGCGGCGAGCTGCCTGCGCCTAGGGCGCGGCCTCGATCCGGCGGCCTCCGGCGTAGTTCGCCGCGCCGCGCACGTAGCGCGCGAAGGCCGCGTCGGCGATGCGCGCGTCCCACGCCCACGGGGCGCCAGGGGCGATGCGCGCGGCCAGGTCAAGGCACCAGTCGGTTCCGCCGTCGTAGAGGGCCACCAGCTCCTCGACCGTGAACGCTCCGCCGAGCCGTCGTCGCAGCTCGGCCACCAGCTCGTCCTCCACGCGCTGCACGGCACGTGCCTGCTCGGGCGGCGCGTCGGCGACGAACCGCTCGCCCTGGCGCCACTGCTGGCTCGCCGTCTCGTAGGACACCGGGCCGCAGGGTAGCGGGGCCGCGCCGCGCCGCCCGCCGACAGGCGCGTCAGGACACCTGCGCGCCGTCGGCCGCCGCGCGCAGGGCGGCGATGTCGAGCTTGCGCATCGCGAGCATCGCCTCGGTCGCGCGCCGCGCGCGCTCCGGGTCGGGATCCCCGAGCAGGTCGCCGAGCCCGGCCGGCACCACCTGCCAGGAGAGGCCGAAGCGGTCCTTGAGCCATCCGCATCGGCTCTCGCTGCCCCCGTCGGACAGGCGCTCCCAGAAGCGGTCGACCTCGTCCTGCGTCTGGCAGGTGATCTGGAACGAGACGGCCTCGTCGAACTGGAACTGCGGCCCGCCGTTGATGCCGACGAAGCGCTGGCCGTCGAGCTCGAACGCGACCGTCATCGCCATTCCCGCCTCGCGCGGGCCAGCGTCGCCATAGCGGGAGACGTGCGCGATGCTCGAGTTCGGGAAGACCGACACGTAGAAGGCGGCCGCCTCCTCAGCCTCGGTGTCGAACCACAGGTGCGGGACGATCTGCCCGATCATGAGCGTGTTCTCCTTCGTCGCCAGGCCCGTCGCCGCAACATCATCGCGAACCGGGGTCCGCGGCGGGTAGTGTCGGCGGCACTCGCCGAGGGAGGACGCCGTGGACCGCACCGTGCTGCAGGAGCTTCAGCGCCCACTGAAGGAGCGCTACCGCAACGACCCGGACGCAGCGCTGGTGACCCTGTCGGCGACCGGCAGCCTGGATGAGGGCGTGTCGTGCTCGGTTGCCACAGGCCGGGCGATCGCCCGGGCCGGCCTGCACCCGGCCGCCGGGGGCGACGGGAGCACGCTGTGCTCCGGCGACATGCTGCTGGAGGCGCTCGCAGCGTGCGCGGGCGTGACGCTGCGCGCGGTCGCGACGTCGCTGGAGATCCCGGTGGCCGGCGGGACGGTGACGGCCGAGGGCGATCTGGACTTCCGCGGAACACTGGCGGTCGACCGCGAGGCGCCGGTCGGCTTCGCAGCGATCCGCGTCGCCTTCGACCTGGACAGCCCGGCCGACGACGAGCAGCTCGCCACGCTGCTGCGGCTGACCGAGCGCTACTGCGTCGTCCTGCAGACGATCACCTCGGCCCCGCAGGTCTCGGTCGCCTGGACCCGCGCCGAGCGCTAGTTGTCCGGCAGCCCGGAGACGACGTAGGCGCGCTCGCCGGCGCGCACCATGCCGAGGCGGCGTGCCTCGCGCTCGAGCGCGACGGGGCTCTGCAGCGCCTTCAGGCGCCGCTCGAGGCGCAGGTGCTCGCGCTGAAGCTCCACCACGTCGGCGCGCCGGCGTGCGGCCTCGCCGCGCGTCGACCAGACCGACAGCAGCGGGTGCACGTAGAGCAGCGCGACGATCGCGAGCATCCCGAGCAGCATCGTGCGCCCGACGCGGTCCCAGCGGATCGTCGACGCGCGCAGGCCGCCGGAGACCGCCCGCGGGCGCAGCGGTGTTGCAGGTGCGGGCGCAGAGCGCGTCGCGCGGGCGGATGCCATCGTCGCGCGATTCGCCGCCCGCCGCGCGTCTCCTCCAGTTGGGTGGGATCTCCCGCGGCCGTTCTCAGCGCCGGAAGACCGACCGGCCGGGGTACGTCGCGTCGGGGCCGAGCGCCTCCTCGATGCGCAGCAGCTGGTTGTACTTGGCGACCCGGTCCGAGCGTGACGGGGCCCCGGTCTTGATCTGCCCGCAGCCCGTCGCCACCGCCAGGTCGGCGATCGTCGTGTCCTCCGTCTCACCAGAGCGGTGGGAGATGACCGCCGTGTAGCCGGCATCGCGCGCCATCGCGATCGCGTCGAGGGTCTCGGTGAGCGTCCCGATCTGGTTGACCTTGATCAGGATGGAGTTGGCCACACCGAGGTCGATGCCCCGTTTCAGGCGCTCGGTGTTCGTGACGAACAGGTCGTCGCCGACGAGCTGGATCATGGAGCCGAGGAGCTCGGTCAGGCCCTTCCAGCCGTCCCAGTCCTCCTCGGCCATCCCGTCCTCGATCGAGACGATCGGGTAGCGGTCGGCCATCTCGGCCCAGTAGGCCGCAAGTTCGGCGCCGGAGAGCGTGCGGCCCTCGTGCTCAAGGACGTACCTGCCGTCGCGGAAGATCTCGCTCGTCGCCGGATCCAGCGCGATCGCGACGTCCGCGTCCGGCGTGTAGCCCGCGGCCTCGATGCCCTCGATGAGCATCTTCAGGGCCTCTTCGTTGGAGCCCAGATCGGGGGCGAAGCCGCCCTCGTCGCCACCGGCGGTGCTGAGGCCGCGGTCGTGCAGCGTGCGCTTCAGGGCGTGGAAGACCTCCGCGCCCATGCGCAGGCCCTCGGCCAACGAGGCGGCTCCGCAGGGGACGATCATGAACTCCTGGAAGTCGACCTTGTTGTCGGCGTGCACGCCCCCGTTGAGGACGTTCATCATCGGCACGGGCAGCACGTGCGCCCCCTCGCCGCCAAGGTAGCGCCACAGCGGCAGGCCCTCCTCGGCCGCCGCGGCGTGCGCCGCGGCGAGCGACGCGCCGAGGATCGCGTTCGCCCCCAGGCGCGACTTGTTCGGGGTCCCGTCGAGTGCGATCAGCGCCTCGTCCAGGCCGCGCTGATCGTCGGCGTCCAGGCCGCGGATCGCGCTCGCGATCTCGCCGTTGACGTTCGCGACCGCCTGCGTGACGCCCTTGCCGCCCCATGCGGCGCCCCCGTCGCGCAGCTCGGTCGCCTCGAACTCGCCGGTCGAGGCACCCGAGGGCACCGCGGCGCGGCCGGCGGCGCCGGAGCGCAGGACGAGCTCGACCTCGACGGTCGGGTTGCCGCGGCTGTCGAGGATCTGGCGGGCATGGACGCGGTCGATCTGGCTCACGTGTCGGTCTCCTTCGAGTGGACGGCGGTGGCGTAGAAGCGCAGCTGGGCGTCGAAGGCAAGCGCCTCCCAGCGCTCGCCGGCCTGCTCGGCAAGCTCAGCGGCGGCTTCGACGCGGTCGCGGAAGCGCTCGGCCGAGGAGCGCAGCGCGAGCTCGGGGTCGACCTTGAGCTTGCGCGCGACGTTCACGGCGGCGAACAGCACGTCGCCGACGGCGTCGAAGGCGTCCTCGCGCCCGCCGCCGGCGTCGGCCGCCAGCCCGTCGAGGCGCTCGACGCTGTCGTGCAGCGCGGCCAGCGGGCCCGCGACGTCCTCGAGGTCGAAGCCGGTGCTCGCCGCCCGGCGCTGGACCTTGCGCGCCAGCAGCGGCCCGGGCAGGTTCTCGGGCACCTCGGCGAAGATCCCGCGCTCGCGGCCGGGCTCGCCGGACTTGATCGCATCCCAGTTGCGCAGGACCTGGGCGGCGTCGCGCGCCTCGGCGTCGCCGAAGACGTGCGGGTGGCGGCGGATCAGCTTCTGGCGGCAGTGCTCGGCGACCGCGGCGAGGTCGCCGGCACCGCGCTCCTCCATCAGCAGGGAGAGGAAGTGGACCTGGAAGAGGACGTCGCCGAGCTCGTCGAGGAGCTTGGCGTCGTCGCCGGCGTTGGCGGCGTCGGCCAGTTCGTAGGCCTCTTCGACGGTGTGCGGGACGATCGAGCGCTCGTCCTGCTCGCGATCCCACGGGCATTCGGCGCGCAGGCGCCGCGTGAGATCGTCGAGCCGGACGAGCGCCTCCTGGATCTCGGGCCTGCTCACCCCGGGAACGCTACTGCGCTCCCGGGGCTGGCCGCGGTCCGGGCGCTACTTCGTGGTGGCGGTGGTCGGCGTCGCGTTGTTCGTCTGGACCGACACGCCCGGCGTGGTCGTCGAGGTCGACGGCGCCTTGTAGTTCGAGCAGTCGGAGACGACATAGCCCTTCTGGCAGTCGGTCTTCGACTTCCAGCGGTCGGTGTAGTCCTTGCCGAACTTCGTCAGCACCGCCTGCTGCTTGGTCTGCAGGAGGATCTGCTTGATCGAGGCCGACGTCGCCGCGTTGAGCGGCGTCACCTTCGCGGGCTTGATGCCGTCCACCCGCACGACGTACCAGCCGTCAGCGGTCTTGAACGGCGCGGTCACGACGCCCTTCTTGGCCCCGAAGACGCCCTTCTCGAAGTCCGGGGCGCCCTGCCCCTTGACGACGTTGTTCAGGACGCCGCCGTTGTCCTTGGCCGCCGGGTCGATCGAGTATTGCTTGGCGACCGTGGCCCACGGCGTGCCCGCCAGGATCGCGGCGCGCGCCTTGGCGGCGGTCGCCTGGTCCTTCGTGAGAATCACGTGCATGCTGCGCTGCTCGGGCGTCGTGAACTGCTTGGCCTTGTTCTTGTTGTAGTAGGCTTGCACGTCCTGCTGGGTGACGTTCTTCGCGCCCTTCGTGACCTTCGCCGTGATCTTCTGCTCGAGCAGCTGCGCGCGCTCGCGGTAGAGCAGGTCAGCCTCGGTCTGCCCGGAGGACTTGAGGAACTTGATGTAGTCGGCGGTCTTCGGGAACGCCTGCAGGCGGGCCTTGTTGAAGGCCGACTTCAGCTCGGCGTCCGACACCGTGATGCCCTGGCGTGCGGCCTCGGCCTCCAGCCACTGCGAGCGCAGCAGGAACGAGACGACCTGGTCCTTCTGCTGCTCGTACTGCTGCTGGCAGGTCTTCTTGAAGGTGGCATCGGTCGGCGTCGGCTGCCCCTTGGCCGGCTTCGGCGCGGCGGCCTTCGCGGCGGCGATGCACTTCGTGAAGTTCGGCGGGTCGAGCACAAGGGCGTTGCCGCCCTGCTGCTGGGCGGACTGCTCGGAGATCCCGAGCCAGTGGGCGAAGGTCGTCTTGGCGATCGTCGTGTTGTCGACCTTGGCCATGTCGCTGCTGGGCACCGAGCTGCCGCAGCCGGCGAGGATCAGGGCGAAAAAAACGGCGCCGAGCGCCAGGGCGGTACGAGGCATGTGGGACATGAGACGGGCGATGATAGGGACTCGGCCGCCGGGGCGCGCCAGCCGCCCCCGCGCGCTCAGGCCGCGGCCCGGGTGACAGCGAGCAGCGCGTCCGCCGCCCGCACCACCGCCGGGAAGCGCTCCTGGGGCTCGTCGGCGACCTGCAGGGACACCTGCTCACGGCCGGGCTCGTAGCGGGCCTCCGGCAGCTCCTCGCGCAGCCGTGCCTGGCGCGCCTCGTCGAGATCGATCGGCGCGACCGCCAGGCGCCCGCCGCGGAAGCTCACCGAGCGCGCCCCGGCGCGACCGAACTGGATCCGCGCCTGCTGCAGCGCGATGAGGTTCTCGAGCGGCTCGGGCGGCGGGCCGAAGCGGTCCTCGAGCTCCTCGCGCAGCGCGTGCAGGTCGGCGGGCTCGCGCGCCGCCGCGATCCGGCGGTGCGCGTCGATCTTGGCCTGTTCGTATGGGATGTAGTCGGCCGGGACGTAGGCGTCGACGGCAACGTCCAGGCGCACGGGCTCGGCCTCGTCCGCAGGGGCCTCGCCCTCGCGCTCGCGCACGGCCTCGTCGAGCATCGACAGGTAGAGCTCGAAGCCGAGCGCCGCGACGTGGCCGGACTGCTCGTCGCCGAGCAGGTTGCCGGCGCCGCGGATCTCCAGGTCGCGCATCGCGATCTTGAAGCCGGCACCGAGCTCGGTGTAGTCGGAGAGCGCGCTCAAGCGCTTCGTCGCATCCTCCGTCAGCGCCGCCGCGCTCGGGTAGAGGAGGTAGGCGTAGGCGCGCTCGCGGCTGCGGCCGACGCGCCCGCGGATCTGGTAGAGCTGGGCCAGGCCGAAGACGTCGGCGCGCTCGATGATCAGCGTGTTCGCCTGCGGGATGTCGATCCCGGATTCGATGATGCTCGTGGCGACGAGCACGTCGGCCTCGCCGCGCAGGAAGCGCATCATCCGCGGCTCCAGCTCGCTCTCCTCGAGCTGTCCGTGGGCGACCTCGAAGCGCATCTGCGGGCACAGGCCGCGCAGCCGCTCGGCGGTCTCGTCGATCGTCTCGACCCGGTTGTGCAGGAAGAACGCCTGCCCGCCGCGCGCGTGCTCGCGCTCGAGCGCCTGGCGCACGAGCTGCTCGTCGTATTCGCCGACGTACGTCTTCACGGGTCGGCGGCCCTCCGGCGGCGTCTCGATCACGCTGATGTCGCGCATGCCGGCCAGCGACATCTGGAGCGTCCGCGGAATCGGCGTCGCGCTCATCGCGATCACGTCGACGCGCAGCTTGAGCTGGCGCAGGAGCTCCTTCTGCTTGACGCCGAAGCGCTGCTCCTCGTCGACGACCAGCAGCCCGAGGTCCTTCGGCCGCACGTCGCTGCCGAGCAGGCGGTGCGTGCCGATGAGAATGTCGACCCGCCCCGCGTTGAATGCCGCGACGACCTCGCGCTGCTCGCGTGCGGAGCGAAAGCGGCTGACGACGTCGACGTTGAAGGGGTAATCACGCAAGCGCTCGGCGAACGTCCCGTAGTGCTGCTGAGCGAGGATCGTCGTGGGCGCCAGCAGCAGCACCTGCTTGCCGTCGTCGGCGGCCTTGAACGCCGCGCGCAGCGCGACCTCGGTCTTGCCGTAGCCCACGTCGCCGCAGATCAGCCGGTCCATCGGCTGCGGGCGCTCCATGTCGGCCTTCACCGCCTCGATCGCATCGGCCTGGTCGGCCGTCTCCTGCCAGGGGAAGGCGCCCTCGAACGCGATCTGCCAGGCCGAGTCCTCCGGGAAGGCGTGCCCGGTGCGCCGGCGGCGCTCGGCGTAGAGGTTCAGCAGCTCGCCGGCGAGCTCCTGGGCGGCGCGGCGTGCCCGCGACTTGAGCGTCTCCCACGACTTCCCGCCGAGCTTGGAGAGCGGCGGGTGGGCGGCACCGGCGCCGACGTAGCGCGTGATCTTCTCGAGCTGGTCGACCGGCAGGAAGACGCGGTCGGTGCCGGCGTACTCGAGCTCCAGGTAGTCGCGCGTCACGCCGCCGACGGTCTTCGTGTCGAAGCCCGCGAAGCGCGCGAGCCCGTGATCCTCGTGGACGACGATGTCCCCGGTGCGCAGGTCCGAGAAGGACGCCAGGCGCCCGCGCCGGCGCTGGACGGCCGATTGGCCCGCGGTGCGCTCCGGGCGCCGGCGACGGAACAGCCGGTGCTCAGGCAGCACGGCCAGTCGCAGGCCGGCGGCGATGAACCCGTCGCGCAGCGCCGCCTGGGCAAAGCGCAGGCTCCCCTCGTCGGGCGGCGCACCCTCGGCCGTGACGTCCGGCGTCTCCTCGAGCCACGGCGCGCGAAGTCTCGCGAGGTTGTAGGCGGCGCGCTCGCCCTCCCCACGGCGCGCGAACGTGACGACCGTCCGGTAGCCGCCGCGCACGAGCGTCTCGAGCTCGGGCTCGGCCTCCTTCATCGAGCGCGCCGCCACGTCGGCGGCCTGCGCGCGGAACTCGAGCGGCTGGCCCGAGGAGATCGACGACAGGCGGATGCGGACGCGCTCGTCGAGCGCCGCGCGAATCGCCTCCGGCGCCACGTAGAGATGGTGCGCGTCCTCGTCGTGGAAGGCCGCGCAGACGTCGGCCCAGTGGTCGGCCAGCGCGGGCGCGATCTCCTCGTCGGCGGCGATGACGACCGCCGTCTGCGCCGGCGCGAGATCCAGCAGCGCGTGGAAGCGATCGACCGGGAGGAGCTCGGCGACGTCGGGGCGCTCGTCGGCCTCGCTGATCGCGGCGATCTCGGCGAGCTCGCGGTGCTCGGGCGCCAGCTCGGCGGCGGGCGCGATCTCGACGGCGTCCAGCTCGCCGAGCGAGCGCTGCGTGAACGTCGAGAAGTGGCGCAGCGACTCGATCTCGATGTCGAAGAGGTCGACCCGCACCGCGTGGTCCTCGGTCGCCGGGTAGACATCGAGGATCCCGCCGCGGATCGCGAACTGCCCGCGCTCCTCGACCTGGTCGACGCGCTCGTAGCCGGCGGCGACGAGCTGCTCGGCGGTCTCCTCGAGGTCGATGAGGTCGCCCCTGCGCAGGGTGAATGCGTGGGGGCGCAGCGCCGGGTCGGGCACCTTCTCGGACAGGGCGACGGCCGAGACGACGACCACCGGGGGCTCGGGCGCCTCGAGCAGCGCATCGAGCGCCGCGACGCGCAGGCCCACGAGGTGCGGCGGCGGCGCCAGGTGCGACTCGTACGCGACGCCGCGGCTCGGGTAGAAGCGCACGGGGCGCGGGTGCAGCCACGCGCGCAGGTCGGCGGCGAGGTCCTGCGCCTGGCGGTCGTCCCCCGCCACGACGAGCACCGGGCGGCTCGCGGCGAGCGCGTCGTCGACGCCGTCGAGCAGCGCCGCAATGAGGTAGGGGCGCAGCGACAGCGACACGAACGCGCTGCCGCCCTCGCGCGCCAGGCGCGCACCGTCTGAGTCGTGCGAGAGCTGTGTGAGAAGGGGCCGCAGGGACATCGCGTGGGGCACGCCGAACGACCGCGCGGGCGCGCGGCCGGGGTGCCCCCGACGATAGCGGCGGGGCCTATGCGACCGCGTCGATGTTCAGGCGCACGTAGTCGAGCGTCACCGGACTGCGATGACGGGCGAGGACCGCGTCCACGAACGGCTCGCGCAGCTCCTCGGGGAGGCGCTCGAGGTGCGCGCCGAGGTTGATCTCGCGCAGGTAGGTCTGCGGGTCGTCCGGCGTCACGGGGCGCTCCTCGAGCCAGCAGCGCGCCCGCGCGAAGCCGGCAGCGCGCAGCAGCTCCTCGGTCTCCTGCGGCCCGGCGAAGCGCCAAGGGCCGGTCCAACCCTCGAAGTACGGGGCGAACGGCTCGCGCGCGCCGACCTCGCGCGCAGCGGCGTGGGTGGCGGCGATGTTGCCGGCGCCGCCGCACTGGGCGACAAGCAGCCCGCCCTCACGCAGCGCTGCACGCAGGCGCCGGAAGAGCGCCGCGTGGTCGGCGATCCAGTGGAAGGTCGCCGTGGAGAGGACCGCGTCGGCGCGCTCGGCGCCCAGGTCGAGGTCGAGCAGGTCGCCGACGCGCAGCTCCAGCCCCCGGCGGCCGCCGAGCCGCTCGCGGGCGGCGGCGATCATCGAGGCCGAGCCGTCGACGGCGATCACGCGTCCGCGCGGCAGGCGCTCGAGCAGGGCCGCGGTGACGCGGCCCGACCCGCATCCCGCGTCGACGACGGTCTCATCGCCGCGCAGCGGCAGGCGCTCGAGCACGGCGAGGCCCATCGCCTCCATCGGCGCGGACACGCGGTCGTAGGTCTGCCCGTCCCAGTATCGCGATGGCGTCATACGAGCGTATGTTATCACGTACAGCCCTGCCCAGCGAACGTCCCTCGCTGAGCCCATGGGCGGCAACGAGGGACGCTCGTCTGGTGGGAGCGGTCAGCGCGACGGGAGCTCGAGCTCGCCGAGCACGACGCGCTCGGCGACGTCGGCGGCGGCGTCGACGAGGGCCGTGACCTCGGCCCTCGGCTGGCGCCAGCGGCCCAGGACGTAGGCGGACACGATCTCCGGGTCGGTGGAGTCCGGGCGCCCCACGCCGACGCGCACGCGCCCGAAGTCCGCCGAGCCGAAGCCGCGGCGCAGCGAGCGCAGCCCGTTGTGCCCGGCCAGGCCTCCGCCGAGGCGGGGACGGATCTCCCCGAACGGCAGGTCGATCTCGTCGTGGATCACGAGCACGTGGTCGAGCTCGACCTTCAGCGCCCCGCGCGCGGGCCCCGCCGCGCTGCCGGACTCGTTCATGAACGTCAGCGGCTGTAGCAGCGCCACGCGCGCCTGCGGGCCGCCCGGGGCTCCGGCGCGGCCCTCGCTGAGCAGCGCTCCGAAGCGGCGGCGCGGCTTGGGCAGTCCCCAGCGGCGCGCGAGCTCGGCGACGACCTGGAACCCGACGTTGTGCGGCGTGTGCTCGTACTCGGGGCCCGGATTGCCCAGACCCACGAGCAGCCAGTCGACCGGGGCCGAGCCGCTCGTCGGCCGGCCCATGCGCTGCGGCTACTCGCCCGCTTCGGCGGACTCGCCGGCCTCGGCCTCCTCGGCCCCGGCGCCGCCCTCGCCCTCGCCCTCACCGACGACCTCGGTCTCGGCCTCGATCTCGGCCTCCTCCTCCTCGATCGCCAGGCGCGGGGCGAGCACGGTCACGACGACGGTCTCCGGATCGTCGACGACAACGACGCCCTCGGGAACCTCGGCGGCCTCGAGCGTGAGGTTCTCGCCGATCGACAGGCCCGACACGTCGATCGTGATCGACTCGGGGATCGCGGTCGGGAGCGCCTCGACCGTGATCTCGCGGACCGGCTGATCGACGACGCCGCCCTCGCGCGCACCCGGGCTGTCCTCGGCGCCGATGAGCTCGACCGTGACCACCGCCTGGATCGCGACGTTCAGGTTCACGCGCACGAAGTCGACGTGGGTCAGGTCGCCACGCACGGGATGATGCTGGGAGTCCTTTACAACCGCCGGCGTGGACTTGCCGTCCATCGTCAGCTCGATGACGGCCCCGGACGCGTGCAGCGCGTTGCGCAGGTCGCGTGCGTCGGCCGAGAAGCTGAGCGGATTGCCGTCGTCCCCGTAGAGGATGCCGGGAACGCGGCCCTCGCGGCGCAGGCGGCGCGTGGCGCGCGAGCCTTCGGGCGTACGCGAATCGATCGTGAGCGTGGTGGTCTTCGAGTCGGCCATGAGCGGCGTTCGATGGTAGCGGGATCGCCTGGCTCGGCGACGCCGGTCTACCGGGGCAGCGCGGACGCCGCAGCGGCCGCGCCGAACTGGACGGTCGCGCGGTACAGCCGCTGGACGTCGTAGAAGGCGGGCTTCCTCACGCCCTGGAAGCTCACGAGCCCCTTCTCGTGGATCGGCGGGTTCGAGCGCGGGTCGCCGCCGTCCCAGCCGGGGCGCACGCGGAACTCCTGCAGCGCCCAGTAGATCGCGCCGGCGAGCCACGGCTTCGTCGCGTAGACCCCCAGGTGGAAGTTCACGAAGTCCTGCTGGAAGGCGTAGGTGCCGTGCTCCTCGGGCGGGCCGTCGCGGTTCGCCTCCGCGCCGAACTCGGTGATCATGATCGCCTTGCTCGGGTAGCAGGCGCGGACGCTGTCGAGGTAGCTCGAGAGCAGGTCGCGGTCGGCGGTCACGCCGTTGGTCCCCGGATACCAGCCGTAGTAGTCGTTGAGGCCGATGACGTCGAGCGGGGCGTACTCGGCCTGGCAGCCGACCGTCGGCGCCGCGGCGACTGCGAGCCCCACCGGGCGGGTGGGGTCGAGCGCCTTGGCGGCCCTGACCGCGTCGCCGATGTAGGCGGCCTGGATCGGCCCGGCCCGCGCGCTCAGCTCGTTGCCGATGGACCAGACCGCGATCGACGGGTGGTCGCGATCGGCGACGATCTCGCCCTGCAGCACGTTCACGGCGGCGTTGCGCACCGCGGCCTTGGCCAGCTCGTCGGTGTCCACCTGGTAGACGGGGATCTCCGACCACACGAGCAGGCCAAGACGGTCGGCCTGCTCGAGCGTGTAGGGATGCAGCGGGTAGTGCGCGCGGATGATCGTCGCGCCGAGCTCGCGCGCCAGCGCGAGCTCCTGGTCGCGCACGGTGTTGTCGATCGCGAAACCCTTGTCCGGCGAATCCTCCTGCAGGCCGACGCCGCGCACGTTCAGCGGCCTGCCGTTGAGGACCAGGCGGCCGTCGGCCGTCACACGGATCGAGCGCACGCCGACGTAGCGCGTGAAGGTCTGAAGCACGCTCGTGCCGGAGACCGCCTTCAGCGAGGCGTTGTAGAGGTACGGGCTCCACGGCGACCAGAGCTTCGGGTGGGGCACCACGAGCGAGGCGGTGAGCGTCGCCGAGCCTTTCGACCCGAGCGTGGCCGTGCCGACGCGCACGATCTTCGCGCCGAAGCGCCCGAAGACCGTCACGCGTCGCCCGCGCGCGCCCGCGTTGCGCACCTGCACGGTCCAGCGGACGGTGGCGGCGCAGCTCGCGCACGGCAGGTCGGGCTGCACGTCGACCATCGTCATGTCGATGTCGTCGATGCGCCGCAGGTAGACCTCGCGCAGGATGCCGCCGTAGTTCCACCAGCCGCCGAGCGCCTGGCCGGTCGCGTCGAACTTCAGCGGCGGGAAGTCGCTGCTCGTCCGGCGGCTGTCGACGCGCACGACGATCCGGTTCACGCCCCCGCGCCGCAGGAACCCGCTCGGCAGCCGCAGCTCGAACGGCAGGTAGGCGCCGACGTGCGTCCCGATCGGATGACCGTTGAGCCACACCTTCGCGGCGTAGTTCACGGACTCGAAGCGCAGCACCCACATCGGGCTCTTCGCCGTCGTGGGCAGGCGGAAGTCCTTGCGATACCAGCCCACCCCGCCGAGGAACGAGGCGAGGCTCTCGTCGGTCGCGTTCCAGGCGTTCGGCACGGAGGTGGCGCTCCAGCCGCTCGTCGTCGTCTGGCGCTGCCAGCCGAGGCGGTCGCCATTGCGCGCCGGGTCCAGCCGGAACAGCCAGGTGCCGTCGACGAGGTAGCGCCCTGAGGGGCCGTCGCGGTAGAGCGTGCGCGCGGTGGGCGTGGAGATGACCGACGCGGGCGACGGGGCGCTGGTCGGCGGCGTGGTGACCGCCGGCGGAGTGCTCGTCGGCGGCGTGGTCTGCGCCCGCGCCGCGGGACCCGCCGCGAGCGCGACGGCCACCGCGCCGCAGCAGACAAGGGCGCGCCTCAGCGCGGGCACAGGGCGCCTCCCGCGATCGGGGCGGAGATGCCGTGCAGCACGATGGTGTCGCCCAGGAGCACGTTCCCGCGGTGCTCGACGTCGACGCATTGCACGACCGGCACGCCGATCCCCCCGATGTCCCAGGCCACCCGCGTCGGGCCTCTCCGGCTGCCCAGCCCCGAACTGGTCGATGAGCGGTAGCTCAGGATTTTCAGCGTGCCCGCGCGGCGCAGGCGCCGGACGTCCGCCTCCACGAGGCTGCGGCACGCCGCGTCCCGTGCGCAGCCGGACAGGCTGCGCAGCACGGCCGAGGCGTCCCCGCGCGCCTGCGCGCGCAGCAGGCCCGTGACCGCGGCGCGCTCGCGGTTCTCCTGCGTGAGGAAGCGGGCCACAAAGAAGGACACGACGAGAAACGCGCCGACCGAGAGGGCGATGACGGGCGCACGGCGCAGCGACACGGTCGCCCAGGGTATTCGCACTGCCGCCCGGACCGCGCCGGTCGGGTCGTGCGGCGGCGGGTATCCTGCGCGCGTGCTCGCGAAGCTCCTGTACAAGCCGTTCGCGATCGTCCTGGGGCTCGGCGCCGCGCGCGTCGCGGGCAGGGTGTTCGAGTCGACCTACGAGCGCTCGCAGGGGACGGGCCCGCCGAAGGCGACCACGGAGAACGCCACCTGGGGCCAGGTGCTCGGCTCGGCGGCGCTGCGCGCCGCGACCTTCGCCGTGACCGCGGCCGCGGCCGACCGCGTAGGGGCCAAGGCGTTCCGCCACGTGACGGGCTTCTGGCCGGGCGACAAGCAGCCGCCACCGGCCAAGCGCCTCGAGGCGCGGACGCCGTAGGGCAGCGATGGGCTCGCCGGCCGTCCTGTTGATGGAGCGGCTCGGCCTCAGCGACGAGGAGCTGTGCGCCGTGCTCGACGCCGACCCGCTCTCGCTCATCGGCGGGCAGCTCGACGGGCGCCCCGAGCTGGCGGTCCTGCTCGCCCTCACCGGTGAGGCCGTGGACCGGGTGGGCGGCCCGCTGCTGCGCCGCTGGGTACGCACGGCGGGTCCGTCGGGCCGGCCGCTCGACCTGCTGCTCGACCACGACTTCTCCGGGTTCGAGGACGCCCTGGACGCGCTCGAGCGGCGCGGCTTCGTGATCGGGGGCTGAGGAGGCCTTTCGACGGCGCGGGCGGCGCCGCTCGGGGCGGCGCCCAGGCGGCCAGCGTGCACCCGGCCTGCTCAGGCCGCGGCTCGCTCGCGCCGATAGATCCGCAGAACCCGGACGCCGGCGCACGCCGCGCGGCCGGGCCCCGAGCGAGGCGCGTGCACCGGCTCAGACCCCGACTTGCCCTGCTGTTCGACGTCGCGATCGCCGCGAGCGGCCTCGGGCTGCTCGCGTGGCTCGCCGCCGCGCACGGCCCCACGATCGCGCGCGCGGGCGATCCGGTGACGCTCGTGCTCGGCGCGGCGGTGCTCGTCGCCGAGCTCGTGCCGATCAAGATCGGGCGCGGCACGGGCGAGGTCGCCCCCTCCACGACCTTCACCTTCGCGCTGCTGCTGCACTCGGGCATCACGGCGGCGGTCGTCGCGCAGGCGCTGGCACTGCTGGTCAGCGACGCCGTTCATCAGCGCAGCGCGGCGAGCTGGGCGCTGCACGTCGCCCGCCAGACGCTCGCGCTGGGCGCGGCGGGCGCGGTCCTGGAGCTCGCCGGACTCACCGGCGACGTCCAGTTCGATTGGGTCGCCCTCGGCGCGTACGTCGCCGCCGGCGCCGCGTACGTGCTGGTGAGCTCGGGCATCGCGGCCACCGAGCGCAGGCTGGCCGGCGACGGCGGGGCGCTCCCGGCGAGCCTCCTCTCGGACGCCGCGACCGAGGCGATCCTCATCGGCCTGGCGCCGCTGGCCGTGATCGCGCTCGAGCGCAGCCCGCTTGCGGTGGTGCTGCTTGCGGTGCCGCTCCTCGCAGTGCACAGCGCGGGCCGGCACGCGTCGATCCACGAGCGCTTGGCCCACCATGACGCGCTCACCGGCCTGCCGAACCGCGTCCTCTTCGGGGACTGCATCCGCCGCGCGATCCTGGCGCCCGGCGAGCCCGGCGCCGGCGTGAGTGCCGTGATGCTCATCGACCTCGACCGCTTCAAGGAGATCAACGACACGCTCGGCCACCACGAAGGCGACGAGGTGCTGCGCGAGGTGGCGTCCCGCCTGCGCGACACGCTGCGCGAGCGCGACGTCGTCGCGCGCCTGGGCGGCGACGAATTCGCGATCCTGCTGCCGGCCGTGCGCGACGCCGGCGCAGCGATCGACGTCGCGCGCAAGCTCTGCGAGGCTGTCGCGCTGCCGATCGAGCTCGGCGAGGTGACGCTCGAGATCGGGGCGAGCATCGGGATCGCGTGCCATCCGCAGCACGGCGACGACGTCGAGACGCTCATGCAGCGCGCCGACGTCGCGATGTACCAGGCCAAGGAGCGCAAGAGCGGCGTCTGCTGCTACACGGCCGACGACGACGACCACACGCTCATGCGCCTGACGCTCGCGGGCGGCCTGCGCCACGCGATCGACGCCGATCAGCTGGCGATCCACTACCAACCGCAGGTGGACCTCGCCGACGGCCGGCCGGTCGGCGCCGAGGCGCTGCTGCGCTGGCGCCACCCCGAGCACGGGCTGATGCCCCCGGCCGAGTTCATCCCGATCGCCGAGCAGACCGGCCTCATCGTGCCGGTGACGATGCACGTCCTCGACGCGGCGCTGCTGCAGGTCGCGGTCTGGCGCCAGGACGGCCTGCCGCTCACGGTCTCGGTCAACCTCTCCCCCCGCATCCTCGCCGAGCCCGACCTGCCGCAGCGGATCGCGAGCCTGTGCCGCAAGCGGCGCGTCTCACCGCACGCGCTCGTCGTCGAGATCACCGAGAGCATGATCGTCGCCGACCCCGACCGCGCGCTCCCGGTCGCCGAGCAGCTCTCGCGGATGGGTGTCACCGTCTCGCTCGACGACTTCGGGACGGGGTACTCGGCGCTCGACCTGCTCAAGCGCCTGCCGGTGCGCGAGGTGAAGATCGACCGCTCGTTCGTGCTCGGGATGCTCGACGACCCGCGCGACCGCGCGATCGTGCGCTACACCGCCGGCCTCGCGCGCGAGCTGGGTATGCGCGTCGTCGCCGAGGGGGTCGAGACCTCGGCGCTGCACGACGGCCTCGTCGAGCTCGGCTGCGACGCCGGCCAAGGCTACCTCTACGGCCGGCCGATGTCCGCGCCGGACTTCACGCGCTGGGCGCGCGAGCACGTGCGCGCGCGCCACCGCACCGCGCTCGCGCTGCGCGCCTGAGCGGACGCCCAGCGCCGCTCAGAAGAGCTGGTTCTCGCCGCCGAAGACCTCGGCGACCGAGTCGTCGGTGAAGATGCGCCGGATCGAGTCGGTCAGAAGGTCGGCGCAGGACAGCACGCGGATGTTGTCGGGAGCGCCGGCGCGCAACGGGATCGTGTCGGTGACGACGATCTGCTCGAAGCCCGCCGCCGCGAGGTTCTCGAAGGCCGCCCCGCTCAGCACGGCGTGCGTGGCCGCCGCGTACACGCGCGTCGCGCCCGCGTCGAGCACCGTCTGCCCGGCGGCCTTCAGCGTGCCCGCGGTGTCGATGATGTCGTCGACGATCACCGCGGTCTTGCCCTTCACGTCGCCGATGACGTAGCCGATCTCGGCCACCTGCTGGGCCGGGCGCTCCTTGTCGAGGATCGCGAGCTCGGCGCCGATCTTCGAGGCGAACTTCTTGTTGAGCTTGACGCGGCCGGCGTCCGGCGAGACGACGACGAGGTCCTGCAGCCCGAGGTCGTCGAAGTACTGCGTGAGCATGAACAGCGCCGTCATGTGGTCGACCGGGACCTGGAAGAAGCCCTGGACCTGGCCGGCGTGCAGGTCCATCGTCAGCACCCGGTCGGCGCCGGCCGACTCGAGCACGCGCGCGACGAGCCGCGCGCTGATCGGCTCGCGCGGTGCGGACTTCTTGTCCTGGCGCGAGTAGCCGTACCACGGGGTCACCGCGATCACCCGGTGCGCCGAGGCGCCGACGGCTGCGTCGATCATCACGAGCAGCTCCATCAGCGCGTCGTTGGCGGTGATCCCCGTCGCCGGGTTGCCGCAGGTCGGCTGCACGATGAACACGTCGGCGCCGCGGATCGACTCCTCATACCGGCAGTAGACCTCGCCGTTGGAGAAGGTCTTCAGCGTCACCGGCCCGAGGTCGACGCCCAGCCGGTCGGCGATCTTGTTCGCGAGCTCGGGATTCGCCCGGCCCGAGAAGAGCATGAGCCGCTTGTCATAGTCGATCGGGAGGCTCGTGGACATCTGCGTGTGCGCGAGCGGCTCAGGCCACTCGGTGCCCGGGAGTGTAGGCGTGGACCCGGTCATGACTCGACCTTGCGCTCCGCCTCGCGGCGCGCGTCGTAGCCCTCGATGTTCGACTGGCGGGCGCGCGCGACGGCGAGCGCGCCGGCGGGGACATCCTCGGTGATCACGCTGCCCGCCGCGGTCCACGCGCGGTCTCCGAGCGTGACGGGCGCGACGTACGAGGTGTGGATGCTGCCCTTGACGCCGGCCCCGATCGTCGTGCGGTGCTTGGCGACGCCGTCGTAGTTCGCGGTGATCGAGCCCGCGCCGAGGTTCGTGCCCGGCCCGACGTCCGCATCGCCGAGGTAGGAGAGGTGGGGCACCTTCGTCCCCTCGCCGACGTCGGAGTTCTTGACCTCGACGAATGTGCCGACCTTCGAGCGCTCGCGCAGCACGGTGCCGGGCCGCAGGTAGGCGAACGGGCCGACGCTCGCGCCCGCGTGGATCTCGGCCTCGATCGCGTAGCTGTGCAGGACGGTGGCCCCGTCGCCGAGCGCGACGTCGATGAGCGTCGCCCCCGGTCCGATGCGGCAGCCGGCGCCCGCGCGCGTCGCGCCGCGCAGGACCGTGAACGGCTCGATGACGGTGTCCTGCCCGAGCGTCACGTCGGCGTCGATGATCGTCGATGCGGGGTCGACGATGTCGACCCCGGCGAGCAGGTGGCCCTCGATGATCCGCCGGCGGACGATCTCGCGCGCCTGGGCGAGCTGCACGCGGTCGTTGATCCCCAGCACGACGAGCGGTTCGTCGACCTCGTGTGCGGTGACGGCGGCGCCGTCCGAGCGCAGGATGCCGAGCGCGTCGGTGAGGTAGCGCTCGCCCTGCGCGTTGTCGGCGCGCAGGCGCGGCAGCGCGCCGAGCAGCGCGGTGCCCTCGAAGGCGTAGATGCCGGTGTTCACCTCGCGGATCCCGCGCTCGGCCGGCGTCGCATCGCCGTTCGTCTTGGTCTCGACGATCCGCTCGACCGCCCCGTCGGGCCCCCGCACGATGCGCCCGTAGCCGGCCGGGTCCTCGAGCACGGTCGTCGCCACGGTCGCTGCGGCCCCGGAGGCCGCATGCGCTGCGAGCAGCCCTGCGATGGCCGGCGCCGAGACGAGCGGCACGTCGGCCATGAGGATCAGCACCGGCGTGGCCGGGTCGATCAGCGGCGCGGCGGCGACGGCTGCGCCGCCGGTGCCGTCGGGCTCGGGCTGGACGGCGATCTCGACCTCGCCGCCCAGGTGCGCCCCGAGCGTGCCGCCCGGCGCGTCGACGACGATGATCCGGCCGGCCCCCGCGGCGCGCGCCGCGGCCACGGGCCAGTCGATCAGCGGCCGCCCGCACAGGTCGTGCAGGACCTTGGGCGTGCCCGAGCGCATGCGCGTCCCCTGCCCCGCGGCAAGGATGACCACCGTCGGCGCGTTCACGGGGCCCATCGTAGCCGGGAGCGCGAGGCGCCATCGCCCGCTTCTGGGAGCAGACGCGCGTCCTGGTCGCGTTCTGCACGCATTCCGTGCATACCTCGCCCAGCAAGAATCAGGCGCCGTGAGCCAGGAAGGCTCCGGTCCCCGAAGCGGACCGCGCGACAGCGCTCGGCGAGCGGCGCCCCCGACGACCGACGCGGGCCTGTGTCGCGATCTGCGCGCATCCCGTGCACAACTCGCCCAGCTGGAGCGCTGCGCCGCGCACGCGCAGCCGCTTCCTGGCCGCTATCGGCTGCTCGGCGGCGGCACGCTTGTGCGGGCGCGGCGCTTCTCCAGCAGCGCCCGCTCCTCTCGGGCCTGTGCGGCGCGCAGCCGACGCAGTCGCTCGCGCTCTGCTTCGAACTGCTTCTCGTACGGGGGCGGCTCGCCGCGCAGTTCCCACGCTGGCAGCTCATCGTGCGTCGGCATCCCCGCCCCATCGGCACGGGATTCACAATGTGTGTCCCCGCTGGTGCAGCACTGGCCGGATCTCGTAACGAGCTTCCCACTGCGCAACCATCGCGGCCCAAATTGTTCGTCTGCGGAGCGGACGGGTGGGACGGTGATCGGGCCCGCTGGCGACGTCGGGCCAGCTGATGATCGCGTGACCGTCGTGCGCGACCGAGCCGGAGAGCCCGCCGGCGTCGTTCGTGCTGAGCGACGAGCCGAGCGTGGTGGTCGTCAGCTCACCGTTCGCGACACGCTCGACGGCGACGACTTCGAAGGTCGCGGGCCCAGGCTGGCTGGCCTCGTGCGCGATCACGACGAGCGCCACGCCATCGCCCATGGGCGAGAGTCGCGGCACGGTCGTCCACCCGGAGGGCGCGCCAGGTCGCGCGGGGCCCGCTCAGAACGGTGGCGCGGGCCGGCGGACCGTTCCCAGGGCGGGCGGGAGCTGGGTCAGCCGCAGAGCGCAGGGCGCGCCCGTGCCCTCGCATGGCGCGTCGTTGCCTTGCGGTGCGGGGCCGTCGATCGTGTAGAAGCCCTCGGCGTCATGGGTCATCTGCCAGGCGAGCGTTGCAGTGTCGGCGCCGCGCAGTTCGCCGGTGGCGGGCGTTGCGCGCACGAGCGACGTGCTGGTCGTGTCGCAGTCCCAGATCACGTTGGTGAACCAGACGCGCGCCCCGGCGGCGTTCGGGCTTCCGGGGTACCACGCGCCGCAGGTGCCGGAGATGTCACCACTGGCGACGAGCGTGCGCTGGCCATCGCGGCGGTGCTCGGCGAACAGCTCCCACCCGGGGCCTGCGCCGATGACCGCCGGCGCCTCGATCTCCCACAGGAACGCGAGGTAGCGCGCGCCCAGGTCGAGTTGCTGGACGTCGCCCTGGTACAGCGCGCCCTTGCAGCCGCCGATGAACGGGCAGCTGCGCGGGACGTCTCCGCCGGGCAGCCGACGCAGGGTGCGGGTGCCCGGCTTCCACAGCATGAGGTGGGCGACCGTCGAGCGCGCGGGGCGGCGCGCGAACGCGATCGTGCCGAACCAGCGCGATGGGGTGCTGTCCGAGCCTGCTCGCTCGCCGTGGACGCGCAGGCGCGTGTCGACGCCCGTCGCAGGGTCGAACTGGTGCAGGCGACAGTCGCTGGCCTTCGCCCATTGGGAGAGCCCGTTGGGCGTCATGTACGTGCCGGCGGAGTCGAGGTTCCCCGGGTCCTGCCAGCAGCGCGAGTAGACGATCACCGGGCGCCCTGAAGCATCCGGGCCGACGTCCGCGTCGAACGCCGCTTGGCGGGTCGGCAGCCTGAACTGCACCTTCGCGCCGTCGTGCCAGCCGACCAACCGCCACCGCCCGCTGCTCGTCGTCTCGCTCCACACGACCCAGCCGCCATAGGCGCTCAACGCGCTGTCGTTGCCGACCGGCGCCAGCACCGAGTCGGCCGCCGCCGAACGCGCGCCAAACGACGCGACGCCCACGAGCACGACGAGGCACGCCAGCAACCCGCCGCGGCTCGCGCCGCGCCAATGCCCGGGGAGGGTCAGCCGTGGCATCGCAACGAAGCCAACTCAAAAGACCGGTGCGGACGGCAGGCGCCGAACAGCGGTGAGGGCCGGTGTCGCGATGCGCTGGATCGTGCACGGGCGGGCGGGCTGGTCGCAGGTCGGCTCGTCGTCCGGAAGGTTGGGGGGCGCAACCAGCGCGTACAGATCGGTGCCGTCGCGGGCAACCTGCAGCACGATCCCGTCGAGCGGACCGCTGACTCCGGCGAGCCGGGGGCTGGTGGCATAGCGCTCGAGGGTGCTCGCGTACGCGTAGCAGGTCGAGGTCAGCTGCGCATACCAGACACTCGCGCCCTGGGAGACGGGCGGCGAGGGGAACACCCCATCGTGGCCGCCGGTGCACGCCTCACCGAGAAACCCGGAACCGACGAGCACGCTGCGCCGGTCGCTCAGGCGGTCCGTGCGCACCTCGTAGCCGCCGTGCCCGACCACGGCGGGCGCCTCGACGCTCCACAGGAACGACACCAGCCGGGAGCCGAGGTCCAGCCCCAGGACCGTCCCCGAGACGGGCTGCCCGACGCAGTCGCTGGCCTTGCGATACGGGCAGCTCGTCGGCACGACGCCGTGGGGGAGCACGGTCAGCCGGCGCGTGCGCAGCGACCACAGCAGAACCTGCTCGACATCCTTGTGGCGGGGGTCCTGCCTGGCGAACGCGATCCGCCCGGCCCACATCGAGGGGAACGTGTCCGACGCGCCCTTGGGCCTGGGGATCCCCGCGCTGCGCTCGGTCCCAGAGGCGAGGTCCACGACCCGGGCGCTGCACGCCACGCCGTCGCGGGTGACCCAGTCGAACGACGTGACGGGCGGCACGCGGCAGCGCGAGAACGTCGCGACGACCCGGCCGGCCGCGTCGGTCCCCACGTCGGCGTCGAACGGCTGGGCCTGCGCCTGCACCGGCAGCGTGGCGACGATCCCGTGGTGGCTGGCGACCAGGTCGAAGTGACCGGAAGCGTCCGGGCTGCTCCACACAACCCAGCCGCCGCCGGCCGCGATCGCCGTCTGCTTCGTGACCGTCGCAAGGACAGCAGGGCCGCCGGCAGCCGACGCAGCGGGGACATTCCCGACGACCGCGACGCACACCGCGAGCCCGGCGACCGTCGTCACGGCCGAGCGCGCGACGGAGGCGACACGCGCCCGCGACGACACGAGCTGGACCGCACGCATCAGCGCCACGGTAGCTGCGCGGCGGTGAGGCGCGGGCATGGCTGCTGGACGACGCATCGACATCCTCCTCGCCAGGAGAACGCGCCCACGCGGCCGGAGTTGCTGATCGGGCCCCGGGTTGAGATGGTCGCTGGCATGCACGTCGTGCGCGCCGCGCTGCTCGCTCTGACCGCATCCGCGGCCGCCGCCGGATGCGGCGGTGGCACGAGCCCCCAGCAGACCGCCGCACCTGCGCTACCGGTGAGCGAGCAGGTGCGCCAGGCGCTCCTGGACTCGCTGCACGGCCCGAGCCTGCCCGAGATGGCCGACGCCCAGCGTCCGCGCCTGCCGTTCACTGCGGTTGCCGGTTGCTCGGGGCCTGCCCAAGGAGGTGCGGGGCAGTACCGGTGTGTGACAACGCCCCGGGGCATCCACGGCGTCCGCGCGGTCACCGTCCGGGTCAGCAGCAACGGTCAGTGGTCGACACAGCCGCTGCAGGTGGAGGCGCGGCTCCGCGGACACGCAACACGCGCTGCCACATCGGTCTGGGGCTTCGGCATCCGGCTGCCGAAGTGATCGTTCCTACTGGGGTGTTTGGAAAAGCCGCCACGGCTGGGATGCAGGTCTGTCTGCTGGGGCGTTTGTACACGCGGCGCCCGGGGTTCTGTACACGCACCGTCCGCGCAGGGGCTGCTAACTGGACGCGCTACGCCGTCGGTTCACCGATCAGCCCACGCAACAGGTGCGCTACGTGCTCTTGGTCTGCCTCAAGCAGTCCGGGCACCCGCTCACGCAGGATGATGGGATCAAGGATCGAGGCATCGAGCGCCGCCCGCGCATATTCCACATCGCGCTCCGAGCCCCGAACTAGCTTTGCGAGGATCATGTCGTGGCGCTCCATGCAGTACGCGACGGCATCCGGTGCTCCCGCGACCCTGGCTGGGGCGTCCAGCCGGACCAGCCGGTCTTGCCAGCCCGCGGGAGCGCGAGCGGTCAGCGGACCCACACCGTGTGCGTAGTACCCGTTCGTGTAGCTGAAGTACGAGCCATCGCCGATCGCCCCATCAATCTCGTCCGAGCGACTCGGGTCCGCGAGCGGGTACATGTCGACCTCCATCGAATGCAGCAGCGCGGCCGGCGGGTGTTTGATCTCTCCAAGGATCGCTTGACTCCCGATAATCACGAACTCGCTGAGTCCTACCGCGTCGGCGGCGGCGGCGAGGACATGCTCGAATTGGTC
The DNA here is from genome assembly GCA_035542555.1 of Solirubrobacteraceae bacterium. Taxonomy (GTDB): domain Bacteria; phylum Actinomycetota; class Thermoleophilia; order Solirubrobacterales; family Solirubrobacteraceae; genus F1-60-MAGs163. Next base: position 25,562 of record DATKLF010000140.1, read on the forward strand.
GCGGCGCATCTACCGGACGTCCTGCAGGATCTTGCGGCGCTCTGCCTCAGACAGCATCCCGGCGAAGGGCGACGATTGCCGTAGATCAGCCATGTACGGGGTGTCCTCACCCAGCGCGCGGCTCACTTCGCGCACTGGGAGCTTGAGGATCTCCTCCCATTGGGAGGCGTACCGCGGATCGATACGACTCTCCCGTTCCCACTGCCAGATCTGGTGGCGCGCCTGATCAACCATTGCGCGACGCAGCCGACGGGCGATCGCTCGGTGGTAGGCGAGACTTCGTCGTGCTGCGCGGCTGTGCGGGTCTTCAGGGGGGCCACCGGAGCCGACCAGCGACTCAGCGTTCAGCATGTCGGCCCGGCGGCGGTCCTCTGCGACGACTGGCTCGATTCGATGGCTCCGATTCGGCTGCTGACGGTCGCGCAGCTGTTCGCTGAGCGTCGCCACCGCGGACACAGGGATGCCCTTCCTCCCGTCAGCTGCCATCACGAGCGGCAAGTCTCCCGAGCTGACCCAACGCTGCAGGCTGGAGTGATGGACGCCCAGCAGACGCGCGGCCATCGAGCGCGTCAGTACGTCGCCAAGCTGACGTTCCAAGTCGGCACGAACGGCAACGATGTCCGCGTTCTCGGGATGCTCCCGCTCAGCGCGGCGCAGCCGCACGATCTGGTCGAACAAACGCGTGTTTCGGTCTACGAGGCCCACAGGGAGAGAGTACGGCAGATCAGGCGAAAACCGCAAGTTTCGCTGAAAAGTTGCGGTTTTCGCCCGAACGGTCGTGAGCGCCTCGCATCGGGCTGACTAGAGAGTTCCCGGGTCAGGAGTCGTCCGCTGCCACTTGACGCGAAGGCGCTGCCACCAGCCACCGAGCTCATCCGCTACTGCATCCATGTAGCCGTCCTCGAACGGCTGGAGAGCCGCCAGCTCGGATGCGATCTCGGGGGAGTGCATCTCCGTGTCCGATCTGATCGGCTCGTTGTTCCAGGAGCGTCTGACGATGCCGCCGGCGATCTCTCGGGTCTTCAGCACCAGGTTGCGGTACTCGGTCGCAACTCGCCCTGACCGCTCCCGACCGATCAACGCGTCGTGGTAGGCGAGGTCCTTTTGGATGTCGCGCATCGCCTCGGAGAGCCGGACGCGCTCGCCGGATCGATCGTCGATGTTGCGACGGCGGATGGCGAACGCCATCTCCTTGTAGGCCTGCACGGCAGCCCAGCCGCCCGCGTACAGCTCTTGCAGGCGCTCGCGGCGCGCCCGCCGGCCGTTCACGATCAGGATGATCATGTGGGCGGTGAAGGCCAGCGCGGCAGCGATCAGGGCCGCGATCACCTTCCAGTCATCCCCGCTTTGGGCGGCTTGCTCGGCGGCGATCAGCACGCCTTGACCTGGGGGCGGCTGTGGTGGGGAACCTCGTCGCCCAGCCACTCGCCGGTCTCGCGGTAGTAGGCCTCCTTGAAGAGGTGCAGGCGCGTCATCTCGATCAGCGTCAGCAGGCCGTCGCTCGGCACCCAGCGGCGCTCCGGCGGGTCGTCCGGATACCAGATGCACAGTGATGAGCGCTGCTGCGGGTCATGATCGTGCGGCGCGTAGCGGTGCGGCGACTCGGTCGGCCCGTCGGCGTACACCCTGGTGAGGGCCGGCTGCTGCGAGGTGCGGCGGAACTGCATCTCGATCAGACGCGGCTCGTAGTCCTGCACCGGGACGATCAGGCTGTAGACCACGCGCGCGTACTTGCGGTGTCCGGTGGCGCTGCGCCGGATGGAGGGGTACGCGGCGTAGGCCGCGCGTTCGAAGCGCCGGCGCAGCGCGTAGTTCTGCTCCCAGCTGGGCCTACGCGGAGGCGCCATCGTCGCCGTAGGAGTTCGTGGTCTTAAAGCTCGCCGCCGGCGCGATGCTCAGGCCGCGCCGGATCCCCGACTCGTCGGCCCTGCGGATCGCCTCGGCGAGGCGCGTCTTGCCCGAACGCTGAGCGTTGGGCAGCTGCTCGGGATAGAGCTCGGCGAGCGCGGTCTCGACCGAGCCGAGATCGTCGCTGTGGTCGATCGCCTCCTGCAGCTTGCTGGCGAAGTGGCCGAGGCGCTTCGCGGAGCGCTGGCGCGTCATGCCGTCCGGCAGCTTGATCTCCCCTGAGACGCCTGCAGGATCCTGCGTAAGGCTCGTGCTGATGCTGCTGGCCGCGGCGGCGAAGAAGCTCTGCAGCGCCTCGGCCAGCAACCTCACCTTGGTGATGTGCTCGAGCGCCAGCGCCTCCACGTTGAACGAGATCAGCGCCGGGATCGGGTCGTGCTTGATCGCGGCCTTGGCCAGGCGGATGACGCGCGCGCGGTGCACGCGGAGGTTCTTACCGCCACCCGTCAGCAGGCGCGTGTGCTCCTCGGGGTGGGAGGCGTTCCAATCGTCCTCGTCGCGGTTGGGGATCCAGATGCCTTCGGCGTCCTTCCGTGTCAGGGCGACCACGAGGTCGACGCTCGGGTCGACGCCATCGCCGTCGGGCTCGTCGAAGCGGATGAGGATCGCGCGCTTGGTGAGCTCGCTGCGCGCGCTCGGGTAGGACTCGCGCACGATCGCCATGACGTGATCGCGCACTTCGCGCACGATCTCCTGCGGGCCCTCGCGATCCACGCTGTCCGGGCCGAGCTGCACGTAGACGCGGCGGTCGAGCACCATGCCGCCATCTGCGTCGTCCACGGGGTTGTTCACGTTGCCGTGCGCGACCGACCCGGACCTGAAGGTGCGAAGCGCCCCGGGGAACCGGGACGCGGCCTGCAGCACCACCTCGCGGCGGGCTCGCGCCTCGTGCAGGTCTTCGTCGTTCGCGGAGATCTGCGCGCGGATCTCCTCCAGCACCTCATTGGCGTGATCGGGCTCCTCGGCCCGCACTGCAGCACTCAAACTCATGCCGTACTCCTGCCGTCATCGGTGTTCGCTGTCGGCCTCTCAGCGCAGGGGCATCACGGCCTGCAGAGGCTCGTGGCGATTGTTGCGAACGACTCGGACGGCTCTGAGGGGCCGGGCGCGGTTGATGAGTCCGGCCCGGCCCCGAAGCGAACAGCGGACGACGAGCGTCTTGTACTCGTAGGACCGGATGGACGGCGCCGATCAGGCCAGCGCGGAGCCACGAGCCGCCGATGCTCACGGGCAGGCCGGGTCATGCACGACCAGGCGACGGACGACCATCTCGTCGACCTGACGGCGCGTCGCGCCTGCCGCGGCGACCGATCCTCCGCGGCGTCACCCGCCGCCCAGCAGCCGCGCGAACAGGCCCTTGCGCTCGGTCACGGGCGCCGCTGCCTGCGGATCATCGCCGGGAGGATTCCCAGCCGACTCGGTCGTGGCCAGTTGCGGCCGCGAGCCGGGCGCGGCAGCGGCCGCCACGGTCGGATTGGCGAGTGCGCGGTCGACTGCGGCGGCGTAGAGCGCGAAGGCTCGGTCAGGGTCGTGGTCGAGGCACATCTCGGCGTACCCGGTGAGGCGAAACTGCTTGCGCTCCGGTCGCTGCCCGAGCGCCTCCCACAGCTGCACGTACTCGCCGCCC
>DATKLF010000141.1:0-4787 GCA_035542555.1 Solirubrobacteraceae bacterium
CGCGGAGGGGCGGTCGAAGGACGCAAGGTGCCCGACGACCTCGCGCACGATCCCGAGCAGGGTCTCCTCGGGGAGGGGCTGCTCGGCGGCTCCCGGCGCGGGCTGTCCGGTGGCGGCGATGGGCGGCAGGCTACCTCGCCGCGCGGGGCATAGGCTTCGGCCCATGCCAGCTCACGATCCCGACTGCCTCTTCTGCAAGATCCTCGACGGCACGCTGCCCGCGCAGGTCGTCGACGAGGACGAGCGCACGGTCGCCTTCATGGACATCAACCCGGCGACGCGCGGCCACGCGCTGGTCGTCCCGCGCGCCCACGGCGAGGACCTCTACGTGACCGACCCCGCGGACGTCGCGGCGACCGCCGTCGCCGCGCAGCGCCTCGCCCTGCGCGCCCGCGACCGCCTCGGCGCCGAGGGCGTCAACGTCCTGAACGCCTGCCGCCCGGCGGCCTGGCAGTCGGTCTTCCACTATCACCTGCACGTGATCCCGCGCTACGCGGACGACCCGCTGCGCCTGCCGTGGATCCCGGGCGCCGGCGACATGGACGAGATCGCCGCGGCCGCGGCGGTGCTGCGGGGTGAGGCATGAGCGGCCCGGTCCGCCTGGAGTCCGGTGGCGCGCTCGCGGTCATCACGCTCGATGCGCCGCCCCTGAACCTCTTCGACCGGGCGATGATCGACGGCGTGCGCGAGGCGGTGGCGGCGATCGCCGTCGATCCGCCGCGCGGCCTGCTCATCCGCGCCGAGGGACGCGCGGTGAGCGGCGGGGTGGACGTGCACCTCTTCGACGGACTGAGCAGCGCGGACGCCGCACGCCTGTGGAGCGAGCTGCTGGGGCTCATCCACACGCTGGAGGAGCTGCCGCTGCCGACCGTCTTCGCCGCGCACGCGCTGTGCCTGACGGCCGCCTTCGAGCTCGCGCTCGGCTGCGACCTGCTGCTCGCCGCTGAGTCGGCCCGCTTCGGCCTGGTCGAGACCGTCGTCGGCCTTACTCCGGCGATGGGCGGGACGCAGCGCGTCGCCGAGCGCGCGGGCCCCGCCCGGGCGCGCGAGCTCGTCATGACGGGCGGCCTGTTCGACGCGGCGACGCTCGAGCGCTGGGGCGTCGTCAACCGCGTGCTGCCGGACGAGGGCTTCGACGCGGCGGCGCGCGCGTTCGCCTCCGGCCTGGCCGAGGGGCCCACGCGGGCCCACGCGGCGACGAAGGCGATCGTGCGCGCCCAGAAGGAGGGCGGCGCGCGCGCCGCCGACGCGCTCGTCCCGGAGCTCGCGGGCGCGCTGTTCGACACCGCGGATCTCAGGGGCGCGGTGCGCTCCTTCCTCACCGAGGGGCCGGGCCGGGCGACCTTTCAGGGTCGCTGAGGCATGCCCGCGGTGCACCTGCACTGGGAGGCCGCGGGCGAGGGGCCGCCGCTGCTCTTGATCATGGGCCTCGGCGGCAGCTCGCTGGCCTGGTACCGGCTGCTGCCGCACCTGCGCGGCAGCGTGCGCGCGATCGCGTTCGACAACCGCGGGACCGGGCAGTCGGACCGCATCCGCAGCCGCATCGGGATGGCGGACATGGCGGCCGACGCCGTCGCGGTGCTCGACGCCGCCGGCGTCGAGCGCGCGCACGTGCTGGGCGTCTCGATGGGCGGGATGATCGCGCAGCACCTCGCGCTCGGGCACCCGGACCGGGTGCGGTCGCTCGTGCTCGGCTGCACGACGGCCAGCGCGCGCGGGGGCCTGCCGTCGTGGCGGCTCCTGTCGGCGGCGGCGCTGCGCCGCGCGGCGCCGCAGCTCGCCTTCGAGCTGGTCGCGCCGGCGCTCTACAGCGCGCGCACGCGCCGCGAGGCGCCCGAGCGCATCCGCGAGGACGTCGCGATGCGCCTGCGCGAGGCCACCCCGCCGGCGACGGTGTTCGCGCAGATGCGGGCGATCTCGGGGCACGACACCCGCGCGCGCCTGCACGAGCTCGCGGGCGTCCCGGTGACGGTCGTGCACGGCGAGCAGGACGCGCTGGTCCCGCCCGCGCGCGGGCGCGAGCTGGCGCGGCTGATTCCCGGGGCCCGGCACGCCCCGATCGCCGGCGCCGGGCACGTCATGCTCACCGATGCCGAGGAGGCCGTCGTCGGCGTGGTGCGCGAGCACCTCGCCGCGGCGGGCGCCTGACAGCACGCCACGTTGCGGCGCGTCAGGCGCGTTGCCCGGTTTCAACGCGAAATACCAGAAGACAGACCGGGTAACCGCAACAAACCGGGGTCCAAGCGTGTTCAATGGAGGTGATGCCACGACGCCTTCTGACGGCGGGCGCGCTCGTCTGCGCCCTCGCCGCGATCCCCTCCATCGCCTCCGCCGACGTCGTCGAGATCGGGAAGCTCGATCCGAACGTCAAGTCCAGCTGCCCGGGCCCCGTGCCCAAGTGCTACGCCTTCGTGCGCGCGACCGGCTACCAGGCCAAGGTCGGCACGAACCGCGGGCTCATGACGGTGCCCGCCGACGGGCGCATCGTCGCGTTCACGGTCGGCCTCGGCAAGCCCGGCCCGAAGCAGATCGACTTCTTCACGAACGGCACGAACAAGTTCGGCAACCCCTCGGTGCAGCTGACGATCCTCGACCCCAAGCGCAAGCTGCGCGCCCGCGCGGTCGCACAGAGCGAGTCGTTCAACGTGCAGCCCTACTTCGGCACCGTGGCGCAGTTCCCGCTGACGAAGTCGGTCCCCGTCAAGAAGGGCCAGATCGTCGCGATCACGAGCACCACCTGGGCCCCGGTCCTCGCCACCGGCCTGGGGACGGACACCTCGTGGCGCGCCAGCCGACCGAAGGGCTCCTGCTCCGACGTCGCCACGCAGACCGCACAGACGCAGCCCAACGAGCTGACGCAGTACTACTGCCTGTACCCGACGGCGCGCGTGAACTACAGCGCGACCGAGGTCACGAATCCCGTGATCCCGACGACGACGCCGACGAAGACGACCACCAAGACGACGACGACGAAGACCACCACGACGAAGAAGTAGTCGTCGTTGGAGGGCGTCCCGCGCCGCGGGCGAGCGGTGCCCGCCGCCGACCGCCGCGGCCGACGGCCTCAGCAGGCGCCGGGGTTGTCCTGGCAGAACTTCGAGAACGCGCCGGCCCCCGCGTTCTGATCCGGCGTCGCGCCGCCCGGGTTCTGCGTGCTCGTCTGGGTGCCGCCGGTCCCGCCGGTCCCGCCCGTGCCGCCGGTGTTCGGCGTCCCGGCCCCGCCCGTCGGCGCCGCGGTGCCGCCGCCCGTGGCGCCGGTGCCGGCGGAGGCGCCGCCGGTCCCCGACGTCCCACCGGACGACGTGGAGGACGAGGCTCCCGTCGTGGTCGTCGGCGTGGTGGTCGTCGACGCGGTGCTCGTGCCGCCCGATCCGGCCAGCGTGTTCGCGTCGGACGGCGGGACGAGGGCCGGTGCCGAGGTCGGCACCTTGTCGTACGGGCGGCTGTTGCCGCCGCAGGCTGACAGCGCCAGGCAGCTGACGAGCGCCAGGGCGCAGCTCGTGCCGATGAACGCGGAGCGCATCGGTGCCAGGGTAACGCGCGTTCAGGACAGGGGCGCCATTCGGCGCCCACAGGTGGGGCAGTCGTTCAGGTCCTTCTGCGCCATCTGGTTGCACCAGTTGCAGAAGCGCAGGTTCTCGACCGCCCACGGCAGGCGCGAGGCGGATGGCGCGAGCGGCAGGACCTTGCCGACGATCTCGAGCTCCTCGCCGGTCTCGCGATCGCGATAGACGACGTCCGGCTGGGCCTCGAGCAGGATCTCGTGGCCGGTGGACGGGTTGCGCAGGCGGTAGAGCTGACCGGAAGCCATGGGCGGATCGTATCGGCCGGAACGGCCGCGCGTCGCTCCCGGCGGACCGCTGCGCCGGGCAGGTGGCATCGGATCCGCCTGCCGATGTAGATTGCAGCGCTCATGGGGAGGAAGGCCACCTTCAGTCACCTCGCGCGCGCGGTGGGCACCGCCGCGCTCGCCGTCGCCGCGGTCGCCGCCGCGGGCTGCACGAACTCCGGCAGCGCCGGCACGTCGGACCCGGTCGCCGGTAAGCAGCTGTTCGTGAAGAACTGCGGCTCGTGCCACACGCTGCGCCGCGCCGGGACCAAGGGCGTCGTCGGTCCCAACCTCGACGACGCGTTCCGCGTGGCGCGCGAGGAGAAGTGGGGGAACGACTCGATCCGCGGGGTCGTCCTCGGCCAGATCGCCTACCCGAACAAGAACGGCGTGATGCCCGCCAACATCGTCTCCGGGCAGGACGCGCAGGACGTCGCGGACTATGTCTCGTCGGTCGTGGCCAAGCCGGGCGCGGACGCCGGCCTGCTGGCCACCGCCGTGCAGGCCGCGGGCACCGGCCCACCCGCCGTCGAGAAGGGCGGCGTGCTGACGATCGCGGCCGACCCGAACGGCCAGCTCTCATACGTCTCCAAGAAGGCGACCGCAACGGCCGGGCCGATCCAGATCCGCATGCCGAACATGTCCGGGATCGACCACAACCTCGCGATCGAGGGCACCTCGATCAAGACGCCGATCATCAAGTCCGGCGTCGCAGCGGCCTCAGGCACGCTCAAGCCCGGGACCTACACCTACTACTGCCAGGTCCCCGGACACCGCGCGGCCGGGATGGAAGGGACGCTGACCGTCCAGTAGCGGGCGGCCGGTGCCGTAGCGGGCGCCGTAGCGGGCGCCGTGCCGCACCGCCGGCGCTGTGGCGCCGGCGCCTATGGGCCAGACGGCCTCCCAGCGCCTGTGAGCGACGCAGACGCAGCCGGACGACCCGAGCGTGCGTTCCGCA
>DATKLF010000142.1:0-30048 GCA_035542555.1 Solirubrobacteraceae bacterium
TGCCGCCGGGGGACCAGGCGACGCTGCCGGAGCCGGCTCGCTGAACGATCCGGCGCCGGTGGCTGCCGTCGGCCAATGCCACATACAGGTCTGAGCGCCTTCCCGAGATGAACGCCAGGCGCCGGCCGTCAGCTGAGAAGGCATCGCTAGTGAAGGTGCCGGGGTGGGGCTCCGAGATCCAGCGAGACCGAGCGCCGGCCGGCAACACTGCCAAGCGCACAACGTCGCAGCCGAACTCATCCGCCTGACAGCCGAGGCTCGAGGGCGACCACTGATGCCGTGTCGGTGGCTTCCACGGACGGGCTGTCGCGGGTGGGGGTGCAACGATTGCGGCACACAACGCCTCGGTGGCTCCAGCATGGTGCCGGCCGCGACTGCTATCCGGTAAAGGCAGGCCGGCGGGCGAGCGCCTGCCAGTCCACGAGCCCGGCGTTGCGAACGACGCGCCGCCAGCTGTGCCGGGGAACGGGCGAGCGGGCCCGAGCCGATACGAGGTACACCGAGTCATTCGTCCCGAGCGCGATCCAGCGTCCGTCCGGTGACCAGACCGCCGCGGGGATCGTGAACGCGCTCCACGTCCCGGTCGGTGCGGTGAGTCTACGGAATCCGGTGCCGTCGGCAATGATGATGAACGCCGCTGCACCGAGGTCCGGAACGTCGCGAGGGCCGTTGGCGCAGATGACCACACGCGAGCCGTCCGGCGACCAGTCGACCGAGAAGATCTTCCGCAATGGAGGCCTGCCCGCGAACAGCGCACGTCGGTGCCCCGACGTCGGGTCGACGATGACCACGTTGTCCCGCCCGCCCTCGTCGAGGCTGGGAACGATCGCCGCGATCTGGCCTGCCACCGACCATCTTGGGCGGGAGCCCGTGCCGAGCGCGCGATCGGAGGCGCCGGACGTCAGACCGACGTGGATCTCCTGGTCTCCCGGAAGGCCGAACGCCAGCCGGCGTGCGTCGTATGACCACGCCGCGTCCAGACCGTGCCGGCGAACCAGGCGTCGACGTCCGCCGACACGCGCGGGCACCGTGTACAGCCGGGGTGACCTCAGCCCCACCGACTCCACCACCCGGGTGCCGTGGGACGAGAAACCCGCCGCGGAATCCGCGCGCACTCCGACGAGCTGCCTGGCACGAGCCAGTTGGGAGCCGGCGAGGTACAGCGCCTGCGGATAGATGTCGTAGTAACAGGGACCGCCGTCACTGATTCGGGCCACGAGGCCCGGCGCGGGACGGCACCCCAGTCCGTCGTTGCGCGCTTCCGCCTCGAGCAGCAACGCGCCGTTGCTCCCGGGAAACGCGGCGCGTGCCGGGGACGGCGCGGGAAGGCAGACGAGGCCTGCCACCATGCACGCGCCGACTACCACCCGCGAGTTCACGCAGAACAGGGTCGCCCAGCTGGAAGCGCTGCGAATCGGTGTGAACTACCGTCGGACTCAGTACGCGTCCGGGCGGTACCAACGCCTGACGCCTGCCCGCGGACCTCATACGACGTTGAAGCTCGCCACCCGCGGCTTCGAGCGGTTCCCCGCGGCGTCGGTCGCCGTCACGGACACCCGGTAGCCGCCCTTGGCCAGCGCCTTGCGCCCGAGCCTGCCGCTGAACGTCAGGCTCCGCGATCCGGCCGCGAGGTTCGCGCGGCGCAGCGTGCCGATGGTCCGCCACGTCTTCCCCTTGCGATGCTGCACCGCGACCGCGACGCTCGCGCGCTCGCTCAGCCGGAACTGCACCACGGTGCCGGTCTTCGGCCTGGGCCGGCGCGTCGCCGCGCTGAGCGCCGTCGGCCCGGCTCCGATCAACATGCGCGCGCGGGTGAGGCGCAGATGTGAGACGACCGGCGGGGTGTGGTCGGCGGCGATGACGGACGCGGCGCCGACGGTCACGGCCCGGGTCGCGCTCGTCTCGTTGCCGAGCGCATCGCGGCCGGTGACCGTCACCTGGTAGGTCGCGGGCGCGGCGAACGTGTGCGTCACGCTCGTGCCGGCGCCGTCGCTGGAGCCGTCCCCGAACGACCAGGTCGTCACGCCCAGGCCCGACCAGTCGTCGCGCGGCGAGACCGAGAACGCCGCCGCGGTCCCGGCGACCGCGCCGGTGGGCGTTATGAGCGCGTCGAGGTGCGGGCCGGCCGCATCGAAGGCGAGCTCGCGCATGCGGTCGTCGGCCGCCATGTAGGTGATGATCGGATCGCCGGCGTCATCGAGCCACAGCTGGACGGCGTTGCTGAACTGCGAGGCGTAGGCGGCGGTCGAGACGGCGGACCAGTCCGGCGAGCCGAAGCCCGAGGCCGCCGGCAGCGTCGAGAGCTGCAGGTCGCCCGTGCTCAGGACGTCCCACGCGGCCGTCGCCCCGCCGCCCGGCAGCGCCAGCAGATCCCAGCCGCCGCCGGCCCCGCTCGCCAGGATCTTGGCCGCCGTGAAGGTCCCGCCGGCCGGGCGGGAGCTGACGTCGATGTCGCGGTCGCTGGCGTTGTCAAACCACTCGACGGTCGTGGTCCCCAGCGCGTCGAGCGCCACCCGCGGAGCCGGTCCGACCCCGCCCGGCGTCGAGGACAGGAGCTGCGGGGTGCTCCACGCGCCGCCGGCGGCCCTGGCCGCGCCATACACCCGCACGTTCGTGAAGGCTCCCTGGAATGCGGTGAACCCGATGCCCGCGTCGCCCTGTGCGTCGACGCCCGCGCCCACGTTGTCGGCGACGTAGCCAGCCGGCACCGCCACGGGCGCCGGGGCGCCGAACGCGCTGGCCTCCGAGCCGCGCGTGACCGACGCGAGCCCGCTCGTCGACGTGCCCATGAGGTCGCTCCAGGCGATCGCGGCGGCGCCGCCGCGGGCGATCGCGACGGTGAACGACACCGCGGCGCCGCCGCTGGTCGAGGGCAGCGTCACCGGGGCGCCGAAGCTCGCGCCCGCGGGCCGCACGGCGTACTGGATCTCGGCCTTCCCGGAGATCGTCTCGCCCCAGGCCAGCACGGCCGCCCCGTCGGGTGCCACCGCCAGCTGCTCGGTGAACGCGGGGTAGTCGACGTCGCTGGTCGCCGGGGAGACCCCCACCGGCGCGCCGAACGGCCCGCCGGGCGGGCGGATCGCGGCGAAGACGCGCAGCTTGCCGGCGTCGTAGGCGAGCCAGGTGGCGATCACCTCGCCGCTCTCGCTGACGGCGAGCTGCGCGACCGACGCGTCGACCCCGGGCGTCGAGATCGTCTCGGGCGCGCCGAGCGTCCCGCCGGGCGGGCGCACCGCGACCTTCATCAGCTGCTTGCCGGAGACGTCCTCCGACCAGCCCACGGCGGTCGTGCCGTCCAGGCCGACCGCCGCCAGCGGGAGGACCCCGGTGCCCTGGTAGGTCCCGCCGAGCGCGACCGGCGCGGTCCATGCGGGCGCGGCCTGCGCGGCGGGCGCCGCCAGCGCGAGCAGCACGAGAGACGGGGCGACGGGGAGCGCCCGGCGCAGCGCGCGGATGAGCATGTGCCGGATTGAACAGCAGCGTGGCGACGGCGCCGCCGCCACTCGACGATCGGACCAGCGGGCGACCGTGGCGTCTTGGGGCCGCTCACTCCCGCGCCGCCACGATGACGGCCGAGGGCCGTCGGGCGTCGTGGAAGACCTCCTGGTCGCTGGACCGCAGCCCCGCGGCGGTGGCGAGAGGCTCGCCGGTGCCGGGGTTGCGCGCGTACCGCGGGTGCGCGCCGGAGGCGATGAGAGCGCGCAGGCGGTGCCCGGCGGCGAAGCGATGCGCGGCCGGCCAGAGGTCGAGCGCCACGTGGCTCACGCCGTCTGCGTCCTGCGGAAACCCGCCGGGCTCCACGCGCACGAGCGCATCGCAGACGTTGCGCGAGACGTCGTCCGCGTCGACGTCGCACAGGCGCACGAAGACGTCGTGGTACGGCAGGCTCGAGCGGACGAAGACCTCGGCCCGTACCGGCCCCATGATCGTCAGCGCGCGCGTGAGGGGGTCGCTCGTGAACGACAGGACGTCGGCCCGTGCCTCGAGCGTGCGATTGTCGACCACGGGTTCGCGCGTGAGGAGCACCGGGCCCCCGATCGCCGGCGTCGGATCGGCCGGGTCGTAGCGGTAGCGGCTCGGGGCCGCCGGCCCGTCGGGGTCCGGTGCCTGGGCCGTGAGCGCGCCCCCGGCGCGCAGGTGCCAGCGCAGCTCGCGCGCCGGCGGCGGCCAGTCGGCGAGCTCGCACCAGCCCGGGTTCGCTCCGGTCACGTAGACCCGCACCGGGCTGCTGCGCAGCATCCGCTCGTCGCCGAGCAGGTGGGCGCGCAGCCAGCCGAGCCCCTCGCGCACGCCGACCCCCAGCAGCCCTGGGGACGTGTGCGCCCACGGCCCGATGATCAGCTGCGGCGCGCGCCCCGCCCGCTGCAGCGCGACGAAGTCCTCGACCATCCAGGGCAGGAAGATGTCGTACCAGCCGCCGACGAGCTGCACGGGCGCCTGTACCGCGCCGACGCCCGCGGAGAAGTCGCGCGCGACCCAGTAGGCGTCCTCGCGCGCGGTGTGCCGCAGCGCGTCGCGGTACCAGGTCAGCTGCGCGCCGCTCGCGCGCTCGTCGAGATCACCGAGCGGGAGCTCGTCGAGGAGGACCGGCAGGCGGCGCAGGCCGCGGAGCATGTGCACCGGCGCCAGCCGGCGCTCCTGCGCGGCGACCAGCACGAGCCACGAGGCGGCCGTCTCGAGCGACATGCTGCCGCCGGCGTACGCCTGCCCGTGGAACTGCGACGCGGTGACGGACAGCGCCATCGCGCCCAGGACCGGCCCCGCGTCGGGGGCGAGCGCCCACTGCACGAGCCCGAGGTAGCTCGCTCCGGTCGTCCCGATCTGGCCGCGATGCCACGCCTGCCCGGAGATCCAGCGCAGGGTGGCAAGGCCGTCGGCGCGCTCGTCGAACGGGCTGAACTCGCCACCCGAGCCGAACGTCCCGCGCACGCTCTGGACGACGACCTGCAGGCCGCGCTCGGCCAGCAAGCGGCCGTAGATCAGCCCGAAGAAGCCGCGCCGCCCGTACGGCGTGCGCACGAGCACGGTCGGCTGCGGCACCTCACGTGCGGGCGCCGCGACCCAGCGATCGGCGAGCAGCACGACGCCGTCGTCCATCGGCACGCGCAGGTCGAGGTCGACGTGCACCTCGTGGGTCTGGGCGCGCGGCAGGTGCAGGCGCCTGGCGAGGATCTCGCTGGCAAGGCTGATGGGCGCGAGCGTAGTCGCTCAGGGGGCGTCCCAGGCCGCAGCGCTCAGCGCGCCCAGCACGGTGATCGTCGCGTGCACCCCGAGGTTGCCACCGCCGCAGCGCGCGCTGATCGCGTAGCGGCTGGGCCTGCGCCCGGCTGGGATCCGGGTGTGCACGCTGTAGCGCCCGCCCGCGTGCACATGCGCGAAGATCGCCGGCAGGCCGGCGAAGTCGTGGGCGTGCGTGAACGCCGACGAGATGAGCGTCACCGTGTCGCCCAGCTCGCAGCCCGCTGCCGATCCGTAAACCCGCGTCGTGGCGCCGGCGCGCACCGCCGCCGGCCGGACGTGGATCGACGCGCGCGCGCGGGCGCGCGCGGGGGCGGGTGTCGCGAACGCCGGCAGCACGCCGGAAGCGGCCAGCACGGCGAGCGTCAGGATCAGGCGGCGGGGCATGCGTGCGAAGTCAACCAGAGCCCGGCTCGACGTTGAGGTTGGGAAGGAGCGCCGGCGACCAGCCGCTCCGACCGGTGCGCCCGGCACGCTGTACAGCATGCCCCCAGCCTGGACATCCAAGCGCATCAATGCCGAGCTGACCGCCGCGGTCAGCGCCATCGGCCACTTCCCCACCCGGACCGAGCTCGTCGCCCGCGGACAACGGAGCCTGTGGGAGGCCATGCGCCGCAACGGCGGCATCGAGCACTGGCAGACGAAGGTCGCTGCGACCGGCCGGCCGGACGCACCCGCCGACATCGGCGCGCCGTCGCACGAGTCCATCGCGGTGGCCGCCTACTACCGCCACCTGGCGGGCGGCTCGGACCCGCTGAGCGACTGGTTCGCGGCCGAGGCCGATCTGCGCGTCGCCGCGTAGTCCCGCGCCGCTTGCGGCGCTCGGCGGGGCGGGATACGGTCGCAGCGATGATGCGGGGGCGTCGCGTGCGGGCGCTGACCATGACGGCGCTGGGCGCGGCGCTCGCCGCGGCGTTCACGCTCGCCCCCACCGCACTCGCCTCCGACGACGCGCTCGTGCTGACCCGCGGCGACGTCCCGGGCTGGAAGTCCGCGGGCGCCGGCGCCGCGCAGGCGCGCGCGGCGCTCGGTCGCCGCGTGCCGGCGCTGAGCCGCGCCCGCACCCAGGGTGCCGCCTACCGCAGCGGCACCCGCCGGCTCAGCGCGGGCGCCTTCGTGCTGGCCTCGGCGAAACGCGCCGCATCGGCGCTGCGCGCGGCCGGGCACGGTGGCCGCCGCGTGCGGGGGATCGGCGACGGCGCCGTGATCCGCGCGCTGGTGACGAAGCGCGCGACCGACGTCGTGATCGTCGCGCGCGCCGGGCCGGCGATCGGCGCGGTCCGCGTCCGCGTGAAGAGCCGCTGGGCCGCGGCACGCGCGGCCGCGACCGCCTACGCCCAGGCGCTCGTGGGCCGCCTGCGCCGCAACGCGAACGCCACCGCGTGGGAGCGGACGCTGCGGGCGATCCACGCCGACGGCTCGATCACCCCGGCCACCGCGCTGCGCGCGTTCGCGATCGCCTACGGCCCCCTTCCCGGCGTGAAGCGCCCGGCCGGCGCGAACCTCGGCGTCCCGCAGTCCGCGACGCTCGCGATGCAGTTGGTCGCGCGCGTCTGGTCGAAGCTCACGCCGGGCCAGCAGGCGGCGATCGACCAGAAGCTCGGCGCGCCGCACGGGCCGGACGCCGCGGCGGCGGAGCGCCGCGGCGCGCGCGCAGCCGCGCAGGCCCTCACGCCGGACCCCGCCTTCCAGGCGAAGGCCGACGGCTACGCGAGCTTCTACCGCTCGAAGATCCCGGGCGTGCCCGCGCTGACGATCCGGGCCTTCAAGGCCTCGGAGGACATCACGACCGGCAGCGGCGGGAAGGCGTGGGCCGACGCGCTGCCCGTCAACGCCGCCGGCGAGTGGGGAAGCGGCGCGCCCGCCTACTGCCGCGTGCGCGTCCCGCCGTACGGCCAGGCCCAGGTGGGCAAGCCGTTCTTCGAGCTGATCATGGCCCACGAGGTCTTCCACTGCGTGCAGTTCGCGCTCATGACGAACTGGCGCCAGCGCTCGGCCTGGATCATCGAGGGCATGGCCGACTGGGCCGCGACGAACGCGTACCTCACGAGCCAGTCCGTCGGCGCCGGCCCCTTCCGGCTGTACCTCTCGACCCCGGGCGCGTCGCTGCTCGCGCGCTCCTACGACGGGTCCGGGTTCTGGGGCCACGCCGACGAGACGTTCGGGGCGGGCAGCCTGTGGGCGAAGGTCCCGGCGATCCTCGGCGCGCCGGACGACGCGACGTCGTTCGCGCTCGCCGGCGGGACCGCCGACCAGTTCATCTCGACCTGGGCCTCGGCGCAGTTGCGCTACGACGGCGCGGGCGCGCCCTGGCGCCAGCAGGACCCCTACCTCGTACCCACGTCGATCATCCCGCCGCAGCTCTCCCCGGTCACCTCGTCCACGTCGCTGGCCTCGCCGGGCTACACGGTCGCCAACTCGCTCGTGGTCGGCGACCCCGCAAGCCCGCTCGTCAACGTGCTCGGCCTGCGCGGCAAGCTGCGCGCCGGAACGTCGAGCGTGGACTTCGGCACCATCGAGAACGACTGGTTCTGCCTCGGGTCGAAGTGCACCTGCCCGAAGGGCACGAGCGGGAACGTGCCGGCGAACCACAAGGTGCCGAATGGCCTCCTGACGCTCGCGCTGACCGGCGGCGCGGGCGACGGCGGCGGGCGCGTCACCTACCACTCGCTGGACGAGTTCTGCCAGCCCAAGAAGAAGCAGACGCCCGGGCGACCGAACTCGGGGGGCGGCCCCGCCGGCCCTGCCGAGACGAACGGCGACCCGCACCTGACGAGCCTCGACGGGCTGCATTTCGACTTCCAGGCCGCAGGCGAGTTCCTGCTCACGCGCTCGAAGAGCGGCGACCTCGAGGTCCAGGCGCGCCAGCAGACGTGGCACGGGTCGACGACGGTGACGGTCAACACGCAGATCGGGATGCGCGCCGGCACGCACCGGGTGACCGTCAGCCCGGGCACCGGCGGGGACGACCCGCTGCCGGTCGTGCGCGTCGACGGCACGCCGAACGACCTGCCGGTCAACACCACGATGGCGCTGGGCGACGCGCGCCTGGCGCGCAAGTGGAGCGGCGCGGTGTCGCTCACCTGGCCGGACGGCTCGAGCGTCGAGGTGCGGGGCGTCGGCCCGTGGGGCGTCGCCGCGTCGATCGAGCTCGCCGCCGCGCGCCGCCGCCAGGTGAGCGGCCTGCTCGGGACGTTCGACGGGAACCCCTCCAACGACCTCGCCACCCGGTCGGGGAAGGTCATCAGCTACACCGCCGTCGCGAGCGACGGCTGGTCGGGGCTCGGCCGTTTCGACGTCAAACAGGAGTTCACGCGCGCGTTCACCGACGCGCTGTACGACACCGTGGGCGACTCGTGGCGGATCAGCCAGAAGGAGTCGATCCTCGACTACGGGCCCGGCCAGAGCACGAACACGTTCACCGACCGCTCGATCCCGCGGCGGGCCGTCGACCCGACCGACTTCTCGCGGGCGGCGCGCGCCCGCGCCGAGCAGATCTGCCGGGCGCACGGCGTGACGCAGCCCGGCCCGCTCGCCGACTGCATCACCGACCTCCTGGTGACGGGCAACCCCGCATTCGCCGACGACGCGGCGGCGGCGCAGGAGGCGGCGAACGTCTCGTGGACGAAGCTCGCCGCGGGCGCCGACCGCCGGGCGCTGCTGAGCCTGCTCGAGACCCCCGACGGCTCGCTGCATCTGGCATGGAACGACCGCCCGCAGAACGGGAGCGCGCAGATGCTCAGCGTGGCGCTCGACCCGCTCGGGTTCGAGGGGCCCGCCCAGACGATCGACGCGATCGACGGCGACCCGTGGCTGCTGAGCGCGCCCGACGGGTCGGTACGCGCGGTGGCCGAGCAGATCCCCTCCGACCGGCCGAGCGGCATCTACCACTACGCGCGCGCGGCTGACGGCTCGTGGTCACGGCTGGGGCCGGTGACGACGGTCGGCTACTCGTACGCGAGCCGGCCCGACGCCCTCTTCAGCGCGGGCGGCGCGCTGCTGACGGTCTCGCCGATGGCTGGCAACTCGCGCGTCTTCGCCGGCGCCGCCGACGGGAACCCCGGGATCGATCCCAACCCGGCCGAGCCGGACTGCTACACGACCTCGCCCGCGCTTGCCCGCGACGGCGCGAGCGGCGCGGTCTGGCTCGCGTGGGTGCAATGGGACTGCCCGGACATCGGCGTGTACGTGCAGCAGCTCGACCCGGCGACCGGCACTCCCGTCGGCGCGCCGGTGAAGGCCCCCGGGTCCTCGTGGACGCGCCCCGACGGCAGCGCGCGCTACCCCGACCTCACCCTCTCCGAGCGCCTGGCGTTCACCGGCCGCCCCGGCCAGGCGGGCGTGTTCCTCGCCTACCCCACCGACGACGGAGCGAACGTGCGGCTCTGGCGCGTCGGCGACCCTGGCGCCGCGACGATCCCCAAGCGCAAGGACGCGATCGGCCTTGCCTACGTGTCGGCCGAGCCGTCCGGCGGGCGCCTGTGGATCGGCTGGGAGGAGGACAAGCGCCTCTGGGTCCAGCGGACCTCCGCGGCAGGCACCCCGGAGGGTTCGCCGCGCCCGATCGATCCGCCGCGCGGGTCGAACGCCCCGCTCCTCGCCTACCACACGTGGGACATCGCGGCGCGCGCCGGCGCGCTCGACGTGATCTACGGCTTCCGCCGCGACGGCGACACGCCCGGCGGGCTGTGGCACGCGACGGTTGTGCCGGGGCCGGGCGGGGCGCTGACGGCGGGGCGCTAAGCGCCGCCGTCGGCGGTCCCGATACAGGTCCGGCCCGGGCATGAAGCGCGCCACCTGCGGGGGGCCCGACCGTACGCGTGCGGGCGGCGCGTCAGCCGTGGCGCGCGCGCAGCGTGACCTGGCCGACCGCGTAGCGCATCGTGTGCTTGCCTACGCGCTCGCTGACGACGAGGTCGATCGGCACGCCCTGCAGCGACGCGACCATCCGCGTGCCGCGCGAGTGCAGGTCGAGCCGCAGCGACTCGCGGTGATGCGCGCGGATGCGGAACGGCGTCCGGGCGAGCACGGCGCCGTCGGCGCCCACCTGCGCGGGGTAGCCCGCCGCGCGGGCGCGGACCGCGCTCGAGGACGCGTCGGGCACGGCGATCTGCAGCGCGAGGCTGCCCGAGCACGTCGCGCCCGCCGGGCACGAGAGCGGGACCGTACCGGCGCCCGCGTCGTTCACGCCGAGCACGTCCAGGCCGTCGGGGATACCCATTGCGTTGGTCACGCTTACGCGGGTCATCGTCAGCGTGATCTGATCGCGCACGTCGCCCTGGACGTCCGGGTCGGTCGAGGGCTGGTCGCCGCGGAAGGTGAGGCGTGCGACGGCCAGGCCCGCGTCGGCCGCCGGCCCGAGCCCGCCGCCGCTGAAGACACCGAGCAACGGGGTGACGAGGTAGGGCAGCGTCGCTCCGGTGTTCGGGCAGTTCTGGTACAGCGATGCGGGCGTGGTGCTGCCCTGATCGGCAGTGTCGATCTCCAGGCCGGCCGCGTTCGGGACCAGGTCGACATGCACCGTCGTCGTCCGGGGCCCACAGTCGACCGGGGGCGGCGCGCTGCCGTCACCGCTCGCGCAGCCGCCGGTGTCGGTACCCGGCGCAGCGGGCTGGTCGGTGATCGTCCCCTCGCGGTCCAGCGATGCGCGGATCGCGATGTTGCGCAGCGCCGGGAACTGCGGCGAGGCGCCGACGCCGGTGATCGTGACGATCCCCGGGACGGAGGCCGACAGCTCGGCGTGCTCGGACCCCGAGCCGGTCTCCGTGGCGTCGCATGCGCCGGTGCTCTGATGATTCAGCGTCCAACTGTTGTCCTGGCTGCCGGTGAGCACGACCGAGTACATGCCGACCCACGGCGCTCCGGCGCCGAGCGCCGGAGCGGCGAGCGCCGTCCCGCCGAACACGACTGCCACGACGCCGATCGCCACCAGCCGGACCATGCGGCGGATCGTAGGGGGCCCGGGCCCCGGAAGGCGATCACTCGTCTAGGCGGGCGGACCCTCCGGCACCACGCCGAGCTGCTGCATCATCGCCAGCATGTCGACGATGCCCCAGTGCTCGTGGGCCAGACCGTCGTCGGCGAAGCGGATGATGTCGATCAGCTGCACGTCGACGCTCCTGCCCGTCGGCGCCATGCCCATGAACTCGCCCTGGTGGGTTCCGGTCGCCCGCAGGCGCGCCACGACCTTGTCGCCGCTGGCCAGCACGTCCTGGGGCTCGAGGCGCAGATCCGGAAACGCGGCCCGGTACATCCGGAAGAACTCGAGAACGCCGTCCCTCGTCGGCGCAAGCCCCGGCGTCTCCTCGTGCTCCACGAAGTCATCGGCCAGCATCGACCCGAACCCGTCGATGTCGCCCACGCTGATCAGGTCGTAGAACCGCCGCACCGTCGCCGCATGATCCATCGTCGCCCTCCTGTGTCGGGAATGACCGACCCTGCCACAGCGGGCCGCGCGACCGCAAGTCCGAGCGCGAGCGCCGGGCACCCCGTAGGCGCGTGCCCTCGCCTGCGGTAGCTTGAAGCCGATGGCCGTCGTCCTGTGGCACATCGAGCTCTCGCACTACAACGAGAAAGCACGCTGGGCGCTGGACTGCAAGGGCATCCCGCACGAGCGGCGGGTGCCGATCCCCGGGTTCGGACACGGTGTTCGCGCCGCGGTCCTGACCCGGGGGGCCCAGCGCCGGCTGCCGGTGCTCGAGCTCGACGGGCGCCGCGTCGGTGACTCGACGGCCATCATCGCCGCGCTCGAGGAGTACCGCCCCGAGCCTGCGCTGTACCCGGACGACCCAGCCGAGCGCGCGCTGGCGCTGGCGCTCGAGGACCGCTTCGACGAGGAGCTCGGACCGGCGGTCCGGCGCCTTGTCTGGTTTCACACGCTGCCGGACGCCGACGCCACCGCGGCCGCCCTCTTCACGACGCCGAACCCGCGGCGCGAGCGCCTACTGCGTGCCACGATCCCGGTGGCGCGACGCGTCGTCAGCGCCGACTACGGCATCAACGCCACAAGCGCCGCGAGCGCTCGCGAAACGATCGTCGCCGCGATGGACGACATCGAGGCCCGGCTCGGCCCGTCCGGCTACCTGGTCGGCGGACGCTTCAGCGTCGCGGATCTCGCCGGAGCGGCGCTATTCACGCCGCTGCTGGCGCCGCCGGAGCGTCCCTACGCCCCCGCGAGGATCGCGCCGTCGCTCCTCCCCCTACGCGAGGAGCTGAAGGCGCGGCCCGGCGGGCGTTGGGTCGCGGAGATGTACGCGCGCCACCGCGGCACCTGGCAGCGCCCCGAGGTCACCGGCTCCGCGGCCGTCTAGCCGTCAGCCCGGTCCCGGACCGCTGATCGCCCTCACGGGTGGCAGACCCACGCCCGGGCAGGGATACTCGGTTGCGCCCGATCACCACGCCCCAGGAGGTGAGCGATGAAGTACTACGTCAGCGCAGCGCCAGGGCCGATGCCGCCGTCGCCGGAGCAGTTCGATGCGGCGCTCGCCTGGCTCGAGCGGAAGATCGAGGATGGCACGTTCGACGCCGTCTACGGGTTCCTCGAGGGCGGCGGATGCTCCATCTGCAACGTCGGCTCCCACCGCGAGGTGCTCGACCTGATGGCCGACTACCCGCTGTTCGGGATGGTCACGTGGGAGGTCCGCCCGCTGCTCGAGTTCAAGGACGGCACCGACGTCGTGCGCAGGAAGCTGGCCGAGGCGCACCAGATGATGGCCGGCTCAGCCGGGTAGACGGCTCGAGGGCCCGCCACATCGCCGATCATGCGGCAGGCCGCTCAAGCGAGCAGCCTGCCGCGGCAGCTGCCTGCCGTGAGTCGCTGAGGCGGAGCTCCCGATGACGCGCCCCGGCCCGAGCATCGGCCTGCTTGGCGACGTGATGCTCGGGCGCGCCGTCGGTACCGCGCTCGCCTCCACCCCGCCCGCCGAGCTCTGGTCGGCCGAGCTGCGCGAGCTGACCGCCGGGCTCGAGCTGCTCGTGGGGAACCTCGAGTGCTGCATCTCCGAGCGCGGCGCCCCGACGCGGCGCATCGCGCGCAAGCCGTTCTTCTTCCGCGGGCCACCCGCGGCGATCGATGCGCTGGCCGCCCTCGGCGTGGGCGCCGTGAGCCTGGCGAACAACCACGCGCTCGACTACGAGGAGGACGCGCTGGCCGACACGCTTGCGCTGCTCGACCGGGCAGGCATCGCGCACGCCGGCGCCGGCCGCGGCCGGGACGCCGCCCGCCACGGCTGCGCAGTCGCCGCGGGAGACCTGCGCGTCGGCCTCGTCGCGGTCGCCGACCACCCCCGCGAGTACGGAGCAGTCGACGGGCGCTGGGGCACGGCGTACGCCGCGCTGTCCGGGGGCGTCCCCGCCTGGCTGCGCGGCGAGGTCGCACGGCTGCGCGCGAGCTGCGACGTCGTGATCGTCCTCTCCCACTGGGGGCCCAACATGGCGAGCGCGCCGGCACCCTGGCAGCAGGCGGCTGGCGCGCATCTTCAGCGCGCCGGCGCCGATCTCATCGCGGGGCACTCGGCGCACGTCTTCCACGGCGCGGCGTGGACGGCGCGCGGCCCCATCCTCTACGACCTCGGCGGCGCGATCGACGACTACCGCGTCGATCCGGTGCTGCGCAACGACCTCGGCCTGCTCGCGATCTGGCGCCCGCGCGCCGCGCCCGCCGACCAGGTCGAGCTCGTCGGTCTGCGGCTCGAGTTCGCCTTCACCGGCCTGGCACACGACGAGGATGCCGACTGGATCGCCGCCCGGCTCGGCTCCGCCTGCGCGGCGCTCGGAACCGGCGTTCGGCGCGTCGACGAGCAGCGATTCGTGCTGCTTCCGACCCGGGAGGACCCGCGCTGAGCGGCCCGTGGCCCGGCACTCCCGAGGCGCTGCACGACGAGCAGCGACGGCTCGCCGCCGCCTGTCCCGAGCTGTGGCACCCCGCCGCCGGGCAGCCGGCGGTCGCCGGGTGCTGGGCGTGCTTCCCGCGCGGCTCGTCCGGCGCCGGCGCAGCGGGCGATCCGCTGTGGGCGGCCGCCGCCCTGCTTCGCGATGGAGACGTCCTCGCGACCGCGGTGGTGCGCGAGGCCGCGGGCGCACCGTACGTCCCGGGCCTGCTGGCCCTGCGCGAGGGGCCCGCGCTCGAGCGCGCCGTGCGCGCGCTGGGGCAGCGCCCCGACGTGCTGCTCGTCAACGCCACCGGGCGCGATCACCCGCGCGGGGCGGGCCTGGCCGTGCAGCTGGGCGCGGTGCTCGGCCTGCCGACCATCGGCGTGACCGACCGCCCACTGCTCGCCGCCGGGCACGAGCCAGGCCCGGAGCGCGGCGCCCGCGCCGCCCTTCGGGTTGGCGCCGGCACCGTCGCCTGGCGGCTGCGCACCCGCAGCGGGGCGAGGGCGCTGGTCGTCCACCCGGGCTGGCGCACCGATCCGGACACGGCGGCAGCCGTCGTGCTCGCGGCATGCCGCGGTTCGCGAACCCCGGAGCCGCTGCGCCTAGCCCGCCGCCTGGCCCGCGAGGCGCGTGTCGCCGAGGCCGGTCGCTGACCACGGGGCGGCGACGTACCACTTCGGGCGCCTGTGTGGAGCCGATTGGTACCGCCTACCCGCCGGCCAGGCGCCGGCGCGCCCGCAGCAACTCGGCCACCGACCAGGCCTGGAAGGGCGCGCCGCTCGATGCGTGCGGCGCGTCGCCGTCGCACGTCTCCACGACCGAGCCGAGACCCCAATCGGCGACGTGCGCCTCGAGCGCCGCGAGCACGCCGTCGACGGGCGCGCCGGCGGCGAGCGCCGCGTCGACGTACGGGCCGATGAGCCACGGCCACACCGTGCCCTGGTGGTAGGCGCGGTCGCGCGCGGCCTGGTCGCCGCGGTGGCGCCCGCGGTACGCGGGGTCCCCCGGCGAGAGCGAGCGCAGGCCGAGCGGCGTGAGCAGCTCGCCCGTGCAGGCGTCGACGATCGAGCGGTCGGCGAGCGGGCCGTGCGGCAGCGCCGCGGCGAGCAGCTGGTTGGGACGGATCGCCGCGTCGTCGCCCGCGGGGCCGTCGACGACGTCGAGCAGCCCGCGCGCGTCGGGCCGCCGGAAGCGCGCGGCGAACGACGCGCGCGCACGCTCGCCGAGCCCCGCCCAGCGCCCAGGATCGCTGCCGGTGCGCCGCGCGAGCTCAGCCGCGGTCGCCAGCGCGTTGACCCAGAGCGCGTTGACCTCGACGGCCTTGCCCGCGCGCGGCGTGACCGGCACGCCGTCGACGCGCGCGTCCATCCATGTCAGCGCCCAGCCGGCCGCGCCCTGGCGCAGCAGCCCGTCGGCCGCGTCCATGCCGATCCCGAAGCGCGTCCCGTTCACGTGGTGCTCGAGCGCGCCGGTCAGCGCGGGCAGCAGCTCCGCGGCCAGCCCGTCGTCGCCGGTAACCGCGACGTGCCGGCCGGCGGCGTGGATGAACCAGAGCGTCGCGTCGGCGGTGTTGTACTCGCGCAGGCCCGGGTCGGTGGAGTTCGCGAGCATGCCCTCCGAGAGCGTGCCGGCGGCGCGCCGCAGCAGCGCGGCACCCTCCTCGTGGCGACCGGTGCACAGCAGGAGGCCCTCGTAGCTCGTCATCGCATCGCGCGACCACTCGCCGAACCACGGCCAGCCCGCGTACAGCGCCGGGCCGTCCGGCGTGCGCACCAGGAAGCGGTCGGCGGCGACCGCGAGCACGCCGTCCAGCGCGTCGCCCCCGGCGCGCCGCGCGAGCTCGGCCGCGCGCGCCCGCGCGCCGCGCACGACGGTGGCGTCGAGCCGGCCGCGCGCGTCGCCGGCCCAGGCGGCCACGACCGCCGTCCTGCCGGGCGCGACCCTGGCGACGAACCGCCCCGCTGCCCACACGTCCTCGCGATCGCCAAGCCCGCGTTCTGCCTCCATCCGGTGGCGCAGCCCGCGGTACCACGACCCGCCCGGCTCCCAGCCCGGCCCACGCACCCGGTAGCGCCCCTCGAAGGCGAACCCGCCGTCCGCCGGCTCGACGGCGGGCTGCCCCCACGCGAACCGGTCGCCGTGGTGGTCGCGCCAGGTGCACAGCGGCGTCAGCTCGAGCCGCACCGGCCGCGGCGCGCGCAGCACGCGGTGCACGACGACCACGCCGGGCGCGCCGTGCGTCATCGCGATCTCGCGTTCGATCTCCACTCCGCCGAACGACCAGCGCCAGCGCGGCACCCCGTCGTCGAGGTCGAACGAGACGAGCTGCTCGAAGCCGCGCGGGTCGACCGACCCGTCGGCCCACTCGTCGCAGCCGAGCCGCACGCGCGCGTCGCCGACGACGCACACGGCGTCGAGCCCGAGCAGCGCCATCGAGCGCGCGCCCGAGGCGGGATCGTGCACGACGAGCAGGCCGTGGTAGCGGCGTGTGGCGAGGCCCGCGACGGTGCCCATCGCATACCCGCCGACCCCGTCGGTCAGCAGCCACTCGCGCGCGGCGGCCTCCTCGAGCGTGCCGCAGGCCTGTGGTCCCAAGCGGATCATCGCTCGATGATCCGGCGTCGCAGGTCACGGCCGGCGATGAGGTCCGCCACGAGCGCCGTCCACCCGGTCTGGTGCATTGCGCCCAGCCCGGCCCCGTTGTCGCCGTGGAAGTACTCGAAGAACAGGAGGTTGTCCCGCCACTCGGGGTCCTCCTGAAGCCTCTGCACCCACCCGTACACCGGGCGGCGCCCGTCCGGGCCGCGTCGCCAGATCCCGATGAGCCGCTGGCGCAGGTCGTCGGCGATCTCGGCGATGGTCCGCTCGACGCCCGACCCGGTCGGATACTCGACGTGCGCATCGTCCCCGACGGCCTCACCCAGGCGCGCAAGGTGGTCGACGACGAGGTAGTTCATGGGCATCCAGACCGGCCCGCGCCAGTTCGAGTTGCCGCCGAACATGCCGCTGGTCGACTCCGCGGGCTCGTAGTCGACGACCGCCTCGCCGCCGGGGACGGGGATGTGCACGGGCTCGTCGCGCAGGCGCGCGGAGATCGCGCGGATCCCGTGCGGCGAGAGGAACTCGGACTCGTCGAAGAGGTTCGCCGCGATCTGGCGCATCTCGGCCGGGTCGACGATGCTCACGAGGACCCGGTCGTCTCCGGCGACGCCCCGCACCCGGCCGACGTTCGACCCGCCGCGCTCGCGCGCCACCTGCAGCCGGCGCAGCGCGCGGCGCTCGTCGGTGAGCGCCTGCCGCAGACGCCGCGTGTCCACCACCGCGGCCGGGAGCATCGGCACGACACCGACGATCGTCGGGATCCGCAACGCGGTCACCGTCCCGTCGGGCGCGATCAGCTGGTCGTAGAAGAGGCCGTCCTGCTCGTTCCACAACCCTTCGCGGTCCATCGCGTGCGCGATCGCCGTGAAGTGCTCGGAGAACTTCACGACGAAGTCCTCGTAGGCCTCGTCCTCGTGCGCGAGCAGCCCGGCGAGCGCGAGCATCATCAGGCTGTACTGCCCCATCCACGCGGTCGCGTCCGCCTGCTCCAGGCGCCAGCCGGGCGGCAGGTTCGAGCGGTCGATCGCGCTGATGTTGTCCAGGCCGAGGAAGCCGCCCTCGAACAGCCCGTCGCCGGCGGCGTCGTTGACGTTCACCCACCAGGTGAAGTTCACGAGCAGCTTCAGGAAGACGCGCTCGAGGAACGCGTGGTCGCGGCCGCCGTCGATCATCCAGATCTTCAGCGCCGCCCACGCCTGCAGCGGCGGGTTGACATCGCTGAACGACCACTCGTATGCGGGAAGCGCGCCGCTGGGATGCTGGTACCACTCGCGGCACAGCAAGAGCAGCTGGTCCTTGGCATACCCGGGGTCCAGGTGCGCATAGGCGATCGCGTGGAAGGCGAGGTCCCAGGCGGCGAACCAGGGGTACTCCCACGGGTCAGGCATGATGATCACGTCGGCCGCGTGGAGGTGGCGCCAGCCGCTGTTGCGCCCGTGCTGGCGTTCCCCGGGCGGCGGCGGCTGCGCCGGGTCGCCTTCCAGCCAGCGTGCGACGTCGTAGTGGTACCACTGCTGCGACCAGATCAGGCCGGCGAACGCCTGGCGCATGATCATCGCGTCCTCGTCGCTCGTGCCCTCGGGCGTCAGCGCCGCGTAGAAGGCGTCGGCCTCGGCGCGGCGCGTCTTCATCAGCGAGGCGAACCCCCGGCCGAGCGGCTCCTGCGGTGCCTGGGCGGCGGGCTGCCAGAGGCGCAGGCGAAGCTCGACCTCCTCCCCGGGGCCGGCGGCGATGCGGTACCACGCGGCCGCCTTCGTCCCCACCCCGTCCGGGTCGACGGTCGGCGCGCCGTGGATCACGTGGTCGCCGATGCCGTCCTTCGGGAAGGCCGTTCCCGAGTCGATGCCGAAGAGCCGCCGCGTGTTCGTCTCGTTCTCGCAGACGAGGAGCTCCGGCGCGCGGCGATCCGGACCTGGCCCGGGGCGCAGCACCCAGCGCCCGAGGTCGTCGACGTCCGCGATCACGGCGCCGTCCTCGACCCGCAGCTCGGGTCGGGTCGTTTCGAAGTCCCAGGACCAGGTGTTGCGCAGCCAGAGGGTCGGCAGGACGTGCAGCTCCGCGGGCTCGGGACCGGCGTTGCGCGCGGTGACGCGCATCAGGAGATCGTCCGGCGTGGCCTTCGCGTAGTGCACCTCGACGATCCAGTAGCGGTCGTCATCGAACGCGCCGGTGTCGAGCAGCTCGTACTCGGGATCGAGCTTGCCGCGGCGGCCGTTCTCGGCGACGAGGTCCGTGTACGGGAAGGCCCGCTGGGGGTAGTGGTAGCGCCAACGCAGCCAGCTGTGGCTGGGCGTCGCATCGAGAAACCACCAGTACTCCTTGACGTCCTCGCCGTGGTTGCCCTGGTTGCCGGTGAGGCCGAACATGCGCTCCTTGAGGATCGGGTCCTCCCCGTTCCACAGCGCCAGCGCGAGGCACAGGCGCTGGCGGTCGTCGCAGATCCCCGCCATCCCGTCCTCGTTCCAGCGGTAGGCGCGGGAGCGGGCGTGGTCATGGGGCAGGTACTCCCAGGCGGTGCCGCCGGGGCTGTAGTCCTCGCGCACGGTCCCCCACGCGCGCTCGGAGAGGTAGGGCCCCCAGCGCCGCCAGGCGGCACGGTGCTGGTCGAGGCGCTCGCGCTCGGGGTTCTGCGGGGACTTCTTCGCCATGGCGTCGGCCTTTCGCGACTCGTCAGGGGCGCCGCGGACCATACGCGCTCGGCGGCGCGCGGAAGTGACGATTCGGGTGACCGCGCGGGCGGGCCCGCCCTACCCGATCACCGGCTGCGAGATGATCGTCACCTTGTCGGTCCCGACGTGCCCGAGGCTGTCGGTCACCGTGACCGTGACGATGTGCGTCCCGGCGCTGAGCGTCGCGGTGATCGACTGGCCGGTCCCCAGCGGGCCGTCGATGTCGCTCGTCCACGCATAGCCCGAGTCCGGGATGGTGGCCGCGCCCTGGGGCGTGGCGGTGGCGGCGAGCTTGAACGGCACCCCGGGGGTCACGTAGCGGTCGACGTAGCCGTCCGGCAACGGCGGGTCGGTGATCGTGACGCTCGGATTGCCGGACGGCGGGCCGATGTTGATCTTGATCCCGTCGGTCCCCTTCAGGCCGGCGGAGTTCGTGTACGAGAGCGTGACGATGTGCGCGCCCTGCTGGGTGATCTGCGTGGTCAGCAGCTTGGCGCCCGTGCCGATCGGCGTTCCGTCGACCGACCAGACGCCCTGGTCGCTGGCGTCGCCGTCCTTCGGATCGAAGACCGAGCCGCGCAGGTTGACCTTCTGGTCGGTGCCGAAGGTGCTCCCGTCGGCGGGCTCGTCGATGCGCACCGCCGGCGGCTTGACCTCCATCGTCACCGTCACCGGCCCCGCGGTCCGCGCAGCGCCCTCCGAGTTGCGCACGGTCACCGTCACGTGGTGCGTGCCGGGCGAAAGCGCGGTCGTGTTGAGGATCTTCCCGACACCTATCTGGCCGTCGCGATCGTCCGTCCAGAGGTAGTTGTGCGTCGGGTCGAGCCCGCCGTCGAAGAGGTCGTCGCCGCTGGCCAGGAAGGTGACCTGCGCGCCCCAGGTGTAGGTCGTGCCGTCCGCCGGCGAGGCGATCGTGACGCTCGGGCGCGACTCCGGCACGCACGCGTCGTCGTCGTTGGACCAGTAGGTGGAGAACGCGGTCGAGCCCTTCAGCACGCGCGCGTGCTCGACCCAGGGTGCGGTGTTCCCCTCCGAGCAGATGTCGGCCAGCTCGCCCTTCTCCCAGATCGGCTCCTTCGCCGGATCGCCCCAGCTCTGGAAGGGGTAGGGATCGGTCGCCGCTTCGACGAACTCGTGTGAGGCACGCTCGGTGGTCTGGTCGACGGCCTTCTTGAAGTCGCTGCTGTTGCGGTCGGCCGGGAGCGATGTCATGGCCGGGGTCTTGACGATGAACCACGGCATGCTCGGATGCGCGAGGAACGCGAACAGCAGGCCCTCGGTCGGCGTGTAGAAGTGGTAGCCGGCCCAGCCGCTCGAGTCGACCTCGGACTCGTCGACGAAGATCGCGAAGATGGGGTCGTGGTCGCTCCAGCGCCACCAGTAGGTGGGTGCGTCGCCGAAGCGGTGCGTCGTGACGAACCAGTCGATGTCGAAGAAGTTCCACGAGCCGACGCTGTCGTCGGGGTTGTCGTTGTCGACCTGGTAGCCGAGGAGCCGCCCCTGGTGCACCCCGTACTGCGCGAGCGGCCCCCAGAACGCCTGCGAGTTCGGGTCCGCGAACTCGTCGCCGACGAAGTTGTGCAGCCCGCGGTTGACCGCGCTGACGAAGTCCAGCCGGTCGTGGTAGTGCGAGCCCCAGTAGAAGGCGTAGATGTCGGGGTGCTCGCTGACCGGCCCGCGCAACACGCCGAGGCAGTTGATGACGAACGCGCAGCGCAGCGCGTCGGCGGGCACGTCCGCGGACCGGGCGGGGGGCGACGCCGCCGAGGCCAGCAGGTTGCGCTCGGTGTACCCCGCCGGCGGCCTCAGGAGGCGGGCGGCGACCGCACCGCGCCTGATGCTCGTCGTGCGCAGCACCGTGCTCCAGCGCCTGCCGTGCGGCTCGTCGATGCGCAGCGGCACGCGGCCCGCCCGCCCGCTGAGCGCCGCGTTCAGCTGGCCGCCGCTGCCCTTGGCGAACAGCGCGCGCACGGCTGAGGGCGGGACCGGGAGCGCGTCCGCGTACCAGATGCGCTGGCGCGCCTTGCCCGCGGTGAGCAGGTAGGCGCGCGCGAGCAGCGGCCCGATCCGCGTCGTCAGCCCCAGCGCGCGCAGCCGCGCCGCGGGACGCTTGAGCGATGCCTGGCCCTTCCGGCGCTTCGCGCCGGGCCTGCCGGGCAGGCGCTCGGACGGCTGCCCCTTGTTCGCGAGCTTGAGCTCCGCGGCGTAGCTCGCGACCGCGCCGGCGAGCGACAGCGCGTCGTAGCGGCGGTTCGCCGGGTCGAGCAGGAACAGGCGGCGGTCGCGGTAGCGGACGATCACGCCGACCTGCGGCTTGGGCTTGCCCTTGGCCTTCGCGGGCGCGAGCGCGTCGAAGCGCAGGCCGGACGCTGCGAGCACGAGCTGCGAGCGGTTCGTTCCCTCGCGCTGCGTGATGCGCCACCCGGTCGCCGCGCGCGCGGGGAGGGCCCAGAGCGCGAGCACGAGCGCAGCGGCCACGACGGCGCCGGTGACCATCCTCCCGCGGCTGGCGATCCCGCCGGCCATGGCGCGAGCGTACGCCGGACGCGGCGCGCGGGTCAACCTCCGGGGGGCGTCCAGCGCTTGCCGCGCCGCGGGGCTGGGCAGTAGCGTCACAGGCCGATGACCGGGCCCACGGGAGGAGGCCGAGCAGGCGCGCGCCTGTGGGCGCTGCTGGCGGCGGCCTGCGCGCTGCTCGTCGCGATGCCCGCGCCCACGGCACGTGCGGCGGATGCGACGCTCGTGGGGCACTGGCCGCTCGACGCCGGCGGAGCCGACACGTCGGGCAGCGGGAACGACGTGGTCCTGCAGCCGGGCACGCCGTTCGATCCCGCCGGGCGCCTGGGCCAGGCGCTGGACGAGACGATGAACCTGTGGGACGTGCGCGTCCCGGCGACCGCGGCGAACCTCGCCGCGCTCGAGCCCGCGCGCGTCACGCTCAGCGCCTGGGTCAAGCGCGCGGGCGGCGATCCCGGCGGCTACCGGTTCCTCGTGGCGAAGGGCGCGAGCACGTGCACGCCGGGCGGCGACGGGAGCGACGCGAACCCGTCCTACGCCCTGGCGACCGACGCCGGGGGCGACGTCGTCTTCATGACTTGGGACGGGATCGTGCTGAACGCGACGCAGTCACCGGCCGCGCCCGCCGCAGCGGTCTTCGACGGCACCTGGCACTCGCTCGTCGGCGTCTTCGACGGGACGAAGACGCGCCTCTACCTCGATGGCGCGCAGGTGGGCGACGGCGCCAGCGGCACCGCGAGCATCGCCTACGGCCTCGACACGCGTGCGATGACCATCGGCAGCTTCGCCAACGCCGGCTGTCCGGGCCACTTCCCGGCGTCGATCGACGACGTGCGCGTCTACTCGCGGGCGCTCGGCGCCGACGACGTCGCCGCGCTCGCCCGCGGCGAGGAGCCGGTGGCGCCCGCCGGCCCGCCGCCGGTCCAGCCGCCGGTGAACACCGTGCGCCCGTCGATCGGTGCCGAGCGCGGCGCCGCCGGCACCTACCGCTGCGATCCGGGCACGTGGACCGGCGCCGAGGGCGACTTCCAGTACGCCTGGCGCGACCTGATCCGCGGGGGCACGATCGCGACCACGCCGACGTTCACCCCGAAGCCCGCGGACTACGGGTACACGTTCTCCTGCTCGGTCACCGCCTCGAACGCCGGCGGCCAGAACACGGCGACCAGCGACACGGTGTTCTTCACGTCCGCCGGGATCAACACGGTCCCTCCGCCCTACGGCAACCTGCGCGTGCGCGGCATCGACGTCTACCAGACGGTGCAGCCCAACTCCGGCGCGCAGATGTTCGGCTTCCCCTCCGGCGCCTTCCCGTCACTGCCGGGCGGCGGGACGCCGACGAGCTACCACCTCATCGGCCTCGGCGGGATCCTCAGCACGTTCACCCCGCAGCAGGCGCAGTACGCGGGCGTGACGCTCGACTCGCTCAAGCAGACGACGGCGGTTGTCTACGTCAACACGACGACCGGCCCGGCCGGGGACCCCACGCTCCCGCTGCAGGTCACGCTCACCGCGCTGCGCGGCGGCAAGCAGGTCGGCCAGCCGCTCGTGCGCACGATCACGAACCCGCCCCAGACCAGCGACGTGGTCGTCAGCGCCTTCGACCGCAAGCGCACGGGCGTCTTCTTCAACGTCCCCGCCGAATGGCTCGCCGGCGGCAAGCTCGACCTGCAGGCCAGCGTGAACTTCGAGCCCGGGCAGCTCGGCGCGACCTACGGGCGGCGCGAGTGCGACACCCCGTGCGCGAGCGACGACACGTTCACGCTCAAGGGCGTCCCCGCCGAGGGACTCCCGCAGCTCGTGATCGCGTCGATCCAGCTCAAGACCGCCGGCCAGGCGAACATGCCGGCGCCCACGACCGTGCTGAGCGCGGCGCGCAAGCTCATCCCCGGCGGTGAGCGGATGGTCGTGCTGCCCTACCAGGCGACGCTCGACATCACGACGGAGGCGGGGCTGACCGGGGCGGTCACGCCGTCGCCACCCGGCAGTCCCGTGGCCTGGACGTGCAACGGCGCGACGTACACCGCGCCGAACTTCACCTCGCTCGGCCAGGTGAACCGCGCATGCCGGATCGCCGCGGTCGGCGCCCGAGTCATGGGCTGGATGGCAACGAACCCGGCGCGCGAGCTGGTCCAGGACGGCCTGCAGCTGCGGCTGATCGAGCACTACGACATCCTGTTCGCCGGCCACAACTACCCGACCGGGGCCGGCGGCACCGAGCCGGGCTGGGAGAACAACGGCAACATCACCGACGTCTCCGACATCGCCCCGCTCGGTCCCGGGCCGTTCATCGCCATCACGACAGCCTCCCGCCCGCTGACGGCGGCCGCGCACGAGCTCGGGCACGCGCTGTCCGCGCCCCACGCCGACCAGACCTGCGGCGGGAACTCCAGCGGCCAGGTCGGTGAGCCGTGGGCGCCGGACAACCGCGGGCGGCTGGAGGGCACGGCGTTCATCCAGCCGTCGTTTGTCGGACGCAGCTTCCAGCCCGCCGTCGTCAACATCGACGACCCGACGCAGTACTTCTACGACCTCATGTCGTACTGCGCCAGCAACAACGACACCTCGTACCGCAACCCCGCCGACGCGTGGCTCGGCGCGTACAACTGGAACCGGTTCTTCTCGCGCCTGCGCGCGTTCGGCTCGCGCGTCGGCTACCTTGCGCGGCCGAGCGAGACGACGTTCTCCGTGCTCGGGCGCGGAGCACGCTCGGCGCAGGCTGCGCGGGCCGCCCGGCCGTCGCGCAACGCGGTCGCGGTCGGGACGGTCGGCGACGGCGGCGGCGCGATCATGCGCGTCGACCCGCCGGACCCCGAGCGGGCGGACGTGCCCTCGACCGCTGCCTCCTCGGTGCGCCTGCGCTCCCTGACCGTCGCCGGGAAGGTTCTGCTCGACGCGGGGGCGACGGTGAACACGCCGGCCGACCAGCCCGCCGGCGGCCCCGCGTCGTTCGTCGGCCCGGTCGATCCACGGGCCGCGTCGGTCGAGCTGATCCGCGACGGGGCCGTCCTCGACACCTGGCGGCGCGGGGCGCCGGTGCGGGTGTCGCTGCGCGCCCCGCGGGCCGGGACGCGGGTGCGCCGCGCCGGCGCGCTGACGGTGCGCTGGGCCACCTCGGGCGGCGTGGCCTCCGAGCGCTCGGCGTCGGTCCTGTTCTCGGCCGACGGCGGGCGCACGTGGCAGACGGTGTTCGACGGCGCCGACCACGGGGCAGCGCGCATCGATGGGCGCCGGCTGCCGGGGACGCGCGACGGGCGCGTGCGGGTGATCGTGCGCGACCGCCTCGTGCACGGGGTGGCGACATCCGGGACGGTGCGCGCCGACGGCACGCCACCGGTGGTGACGATCAACGCGCCCATCGCGGGGCAGCCGCTGCTGGCGGGTGACCGCGTGCTGCTGGACGGGTCGGCGCTGAGCGACGCGGGCGTCGCGCTGCGCGGCAGGCAGCTGCGCTGGTACGCGGGCCGGCGGGCGCTGGGGTTCGGCGGGACGGTCGGCGCGCGGCTGAGCCCGGGCACGTTCACGCTGCGGCTCGTGGGCCGGGGCGCACGCGGCGCGACGGGCGTCGCGAGCCTGCGCGTGCAGGTGCAGCGCCGGCCGCTGCGGGTGCTTGCGCTGCGCTTCCCGCGCATCGTGGCGGCCAAGGCGACGAGCGTCTCGGGGACGCTCACGACGTCTGACCCGGCGGTGCTGACGTCCGGGCGGCGGACGGTCGCGGTCGGCAGGAAGGCCCGGCGGGTGACGCTCGACCTGCCGGCGCAACCGGCGAGCGGCCTGGTGCGAGCGGTCTACACGCTGAAGCCCGCAGGGCGCGACGTCGGGGGGGTCGTGCGGGGGACGGTCGAGGTCGTGCGTCCCTGAGCGCTCACCGAGCGTCAGCGGCTGTTCGGCCGCGGCGCGTGGGGCCTGCGCCCCTGTGCACCGCGCGATGACCCGCCCTCGGGGCGCTCCAGGAGGTGGCGCAGGTGCGCGTCGGCGGCGGCCAGCGCCACGACCGCGGCGCACACGGCGAGCGCCGCCCATGCGATCCAGTGGCCCGTGAGCGCGGCAGCGAGCGCGGCCGCGCAGAAGGCGAGGATGCTGATCCAGAGACGACCGTCCATTCCAATCGCGACGCTACGTCGCTGATGCCCCGGCCCGCATCGGTGCTCGCTGCGGGCGCGCGGCCGTAGTTCCCCGGGGCCAGCCCCCGCACGACGCGCGACCTCGCTGCCATCGTAATCGCGTCAACGTCGCAGGTGCGACGCGCTTTGCGCACACTCGTGGGGTTGTTCGGTCACACGCATCGGACGACGCTTGGGCAATGCCGCGAACGCTGGTGGCCGGAGAGATGACCGAGCGCTGCGAACCCGAGTGGGACCCGCTGCTGCGGGCCGTGGGGCTGGCGCTCGCCGGCGACTTCATGTGGATGTTCGAGGTGCGTCTGAAGGACGGGATGTCCCTCCAGGCCTACAAGCACATCGACACGCGGCGCTACCTGCACCTGGGCCCGGAGGCCGAAGCGTTCGCCTTTCAGGGGAATGGCCGGTACCGGCGCGTCGAGCTGCGCTGCCTGGTCGACGCGGTGTACCGCACGCTCGAGGGCTGGGCGACGGATGAGTCGCTGGAGACCTGACGTGCGCGGTGAGGCTCGAGGCGACGAGCGGCATGGGCGCACCGCCTATCGTCAAGCCATGCCCGCCCCGGAGCCGCCGCGCGCCGTCCTGCTCGACCTCGACGGCGTCCTCTATGTCGGTGACGCGCCGATCCCCGGGGCGATCGACGCGGTCGCGCGGCTGCGCGATGCCGGACTGGCGCTGCGCTTCGTCACGAACACCACCACGCACACACGGGCGCAGACCGCCGCGAAGCTCCGCGGGCTGGGCGTCGAGCTCGACGACGACGAGCTCGTCACCCCCGCCGCGCTCGCCGTCCGCCACTGCCGCGAGCGCGGCCACCGGCGCGTGGCACTCGTCATGCACGAGGCAGTGAAGGCCGACTTCGCCGAGCTCGAGCAGGCCGACGAGCACGTCGACGCGGTGATCGTCGGCGATCTCGGCGCGGACTTCGCCTACGAGCCGCTGAACCGCGCGTTCCGCCTGCTGATCGACGGTGCCGAGCTCGTCGCCCTGCAGAAGAACCGCTACTGGCTGACCCCCGACGGCCTGTCGCTGGATGCCGGCGCGTTCGTCGCGGCGCTCGAGTTCGCCAGCGGGAGCGACGCGGTCGTCGTCGGCAAGCCCTCCCCCGGCTTCTTCCAGACCGCGCTCGCGACTGCCGGCGCGACAGCCCGCGAGGCGGCCATGGTCGGCGACGACGTCGAATCGGACATCGGCGGCGCACAGCGCGCGGGGCTGCGCGGCGTGCTCGTGCGCACCGGCAAGTACCGGGAGGAGCAGGTCGCCGCGTCGGGGGTGCGGGCGGACGCGGTCGTCGACTCGATCGCGGACGTGCCCGAGCTGCTGGAGCGCTGGATGCGAGCCGCCGGCTGAGCGGCTCGCGGCGGACTACGCACCCGCCGAGGGGGCCTTTACGCTCGTCGAATGCCTGCTCGCGGCGTACCGTCGGGAACGTCCCTGCTCCCGCTGATCATGTATCGCGCCGCCGTGATACTGCTCGTTCTCGGCCTGTTGGCCGCCGCAGCGCTGGCGTCCGCCGACGGGTCGCCCGCTGCGAGCCCATCGTTCCGCGCGACGCTCACTGCGCCGAACCACCACCCGAAGGCGGACCGGCCGTGGCCGCCGACCTTCACCGCCACATACAAGGGACGGCCGGTCCGCGCGCACCTGCAATATGAGTTCCTGTATGGCGGACGGGTCGTCTCACGCCAGAGCCCTGGGCCGCTGCAGCGCAGCGGGTACCGGTTCACCGGCAGCTTCACCGATCACGAGTTCGTCTGGCCCGCGCGGGCGGCGGGCGTGCGGCTCACGCTGCGAGCGGTCATCTCGAGCCGCTACGGCACCCGGCGGCCGACCTGGTGGGTCGTCGTCCGGCGGTAGGCGGCGATGAGCGGCCTCGGCGCCCATGTCGTGGCCGAGGGGCTGCGGCGCGCGTTCGGCGCGCACGTCGTGCTCGACGGCGTGAGCTTCGAGCTCGCGCCCGGTGAGCTCGTCGCGCTGCGGGGCCCGTCGGGGTCTGGCAAGAGCACGCTCCTCAACATCGTCGGCAGCCTCGACCGGCCGGACGCCGGGCGCGTCCTCGTCGACGACGTCGACGTCTGCGCGCTGGAGCACCCGGTCGCCTACAGGCGCAGGACCGTCGGGTTCGTCTTCCAGTCCCACCACCTGCTGCCCGGGCTCACGGTGCAGGCGAACGTCGAGCTGCCGCTGGTCGCTGCGCGCGTGAGACGCTCCGAGCGGGCGCGCCGCGCGCGGGAGCTGCTGGGCCGCGTCGGGCTCGCCGGGCGCGAGCACGCGGCGCCGGCCGAGCTCTCCGGCGGCGAGCGCCAACGCGTCGCGCTCGCCCGGGCCCTGGTCCACGGCCCGCGGCTGCTGCTCGCCGACGAGCCCACGGCCGCGCTCGACGAGACCACGTCCGAACGGGTGCTGGGAATCCTCGACGAGGTCCGCCGCGACCGCGCGGTGACGATCCTCGCCGTCACGTACGACGACGCCCTGCTGCACCGCGCCGACTGGGCACTCCGCCTGGAGGGCGGGCGCATCACCGAGCTGCGCGGCGGCACCGCGATGCCCGCCGGTGCGGGCGGCGCGTCATGATCGGCCTCGTCTGGGCGACGCTCTCCCGGCGCCCCGCCCGGACGCTCCTGTCCGCGCTGGGCACCGCCGTCGGCGTGGCCACCATCGTCGCGCTGCTCGGCGTCACCGACGGGCTCAAGCAGACCGCGGGCGGCCTGGTGCGGCTCGGCGCCGGCGATCTGGGGCTCTTCCAGAAGGACGTCGCGGACCCGACGGCCTCGGTGCTGCCGACCGACCTCGTCGCGCACGTGCGCCGGGTGGCGGGGGTCGCGGATGCCACGCCGGTCCAGCTGCTCATCGAGAAGGTCCGGCGCGACTCGGGCGCGGTCGTGTTCGGCCTGCAGGCGGACGGGTTCGTCGCCCGGCGCCTCGTGTTCGTCTCGGGCCGGCCCGCGAGCGCCCGCGGCGAGACCGCGGTCGGCGACGGGCTGGCCGGGCGGCTCGGCCTGCAGCCGGGGTCGACGCTGCAGATCGGCCGGCGCCGCTTCCGCGTCAGCGGCGTCTACCACACCGGCATCTTCTTCGAGGACCAGGGGGCGGTGATCTCGCTGCGCGAGGCGCAGCAGATCGCCGGGCGCGAGAACGAGGCGACGACGATCCCCGTCGTCCTTGCGCCGAACGTGCGCCGCGGCGACGTCGAGCGGCGGATCACGCGCCGCTGGCCGGGCCTGACGGCGATCGGAACCCCCGAGGACGCCGCGCGCGCGGGCGCCAACGGGATGCTCATCAGCAAGGCCGCGCTCGTGATCGTCGTGCTCGCGCTGATCATCGGCGGGATCAGCGTCGCGAACACGATGCTGCTGTCGGTCGTCGAGCGCCGCGGCGAGTTCGCCGTGATGACCGCCGTCGGCTGGAGCGCGCCGCAGGTGGCGCTGCTGGTGCTCAGCGAGGGCGTCGCGATCAGCCTGCTCGGCGCGGGCGTCGGCCTGCTGCTCGGGGCGCTCGGCTCGCGGCTGCTCGTGCACGCGCTCCATGTGGCGGCGTTCGTCAGCCCGGTCCTGACGGCCTCCACCCTCCTCGCCGGCGCGCTGATCGGCGCGGCGATCGGCATCATCGGCGGCCTCTACCCCGCCTGGCGTGCCGCCCACCTCCCGCCGGCCCCGGGGCTCGCCGGCCGCTGAGCATCCGGCCAGCACGCCAACTCGCGGTGCGGTGGGAGACTGCCCCGCCTGCCTGGCGCGCATCGAGGAGGATGCGATCGACGAGGGGCTCGTCTGGTCGGACATCGAGCGCTTGCCGCCCGAGGGGCTCGGGGGCTGAGCAGCGCCGCGCCTGAGGTCGGCCGGCGCGGAAACTCCCAGCCGCTTCTCAGGTTCGGGGTGGATGATCGGCGGCATCCCGGGAGATCCCGGAGGCGGAACCGGAGGGACGACCATGTCTCGCATCACCAAGGTGTTCGCAGGCCTTGCGGCGCTCGCCGCGCTCGCGCTCGGCGGATCGGCGCTCGCCGGGGCGGCCACCTCGTCGAACCCGTC
>DATKLF010000143.1:0-5274 GCA_035542555.1 Solirubrobacteraceae bacterium
AGGCCGGCAAGGCGCGCGTCGTCGCGGTGGAAGTCCTCCGGCAGCTGCCAGAGCACCGGGCCCAGGCGCCCACCCTCGCGCAGCGGCGCGATCGCCTTCGTGAAGCGCGCGACCGGCTCGGCGGGGTCGCGCAGGCGCCGCACGTGCGTGAGGTAGCGGCTCGCCTTCACCGCGAACACGAAGCCGGAGGGCGTGTGGTCGACCCAGCCGCGGGCGGCGTGCTCGGTGGGCAGGCGGTAGAAGGTCGCGTTCAGCTCGACGGTGTCGAACACCTCGGCGTAGCGCGCCAGCCAGCGCGTCTGCGCGAGCCCTTCGGGATAGAGCACCCCGCGCCAGTCGCGGTAGTTCCAGCCCGAGCAGCCGATCCGAAGCTCGCCGGCGTGGGGCGCCGCGCCGTGCATGGGGACACGGTAGGCCAGTGACCGACCCCGCGCCCGCAGGCATGCGGTGCCGGGCCCCGCGCCCGTCGCGAGCGCCGTGGGCGAGTTGTGCACGCTATCCGTGCACAACTCGACCAGGCCGCGGTCGAGCGGCGCGGTGCGGCGAGGGCCGAGCGCCCGCGATCGCCACGACTCCCGGGCTCAGGCCACGGGGAAGCGGTGTGCCAGCGCCCCCGCGATCTTCGGGACGCGTGAAGGCCACACCGGGCCCGCCGCGTTGATCCGCTTGGCGAGCGCGCGCGGGTAGAGCAGCGGAAACCCCTTGAAGCTCAGCGAGCCCAGCAGCGGCAGGTCGGTGTCGACGAAGCAGAGAGCGCCGCGCACGGGGACGTCGGCTCCGATCTCGGACATCGCCGCCTTGATGAGCTGCACCTGGCCGGCGAGCCCGTCGACGAGCTTCGTGCGGTCACGCCCGGCGATCGTGAGCTTCGCCTCGCCGATCAGCGGCCGGTGGATCGCGACCCGGCCCTGGTAGCGCTTGGTGTCGATCACCCACACGCCCGAGCGCGCGATCGCGATGTGGTCGATGTTCGCCCGCCGTCCCGGAATCCGGCGATCGTGCAGGACGACGACGCGGTCGTCGAGCCGCTTGGCCAGCTCGGCGGCGACGTGCTCCTCGCCGCGCGCCCCGCGCGCCCACACCTGCTCGTGGCTCGGCGCCTCGCGCAGCGCCAGCAGCAGCCCGCCGACGTGCGGGTGGCGCTCGCGGACGAGCCGCTCGCGGCTCGTCCTGCGCTGCTCGTGCTCACGCCGGGCGCTCGCCCCGGCGGTACCGGTGTTGAAGTTGGACGAGGGAGGCGGAATGCTCACGCACCCCGCCAACGGCACGATGCGCGTTCGCCTTGAGCCGGACCCTCCGCAACGTCAACGAGTGTCAGCCTTGAGGACTCCACGGGGCGAGTTGTGCACGGTATGCGTGCACAACTCGACCAGGCAGCGGGCGACACGCCGCG
Source organism: Solirubrobacteraceae bacterium (assembly GCA_035542555.1). Taxonomy (GTDB): domain Bacteria; phylum Actinomycetota; class Thermoleophilia; order Solirubrobacterales; family Solirubrobacteraceae; genus F1-60-MAGs163. The sequence continues at coordinate 1,394 of DATKLF010000143.1, forward strand.
ACGGCGACCGCGCGCCGCCTCCGAGGCTCACGAGGTGCTCGTCACCGGGTTCCACGCCGCCAGCGGCATCCGCACCTTGAACAGCGGCTGGGTGCCGATCGTCGCGTCGTAGGCGATGACGCGCGGGGCGGTGCGCGCGCTCTCCACCGGCGAGTTGCCCGTGTGGTAAAAGCGATACGGGACGCCGGGCTTCAGCGTCGTCTTGTAGGTGTGGGCCGGCTTCGCGTCGGCGTAGCCGAACGTCGTCGTGACGACGGCGCCGGCCTGCGAGGTCGCGTTCCACTCGTAGCGGCGGCTGTTGAAGAGGACGTGGTCGAGCGTCAGATCGGCGGGCGACGTGCCGACGAGGCCCCATGCGGTCCCCTGGTGGAAGCGCCAGGTGCCGCCGTTCAGCAGCAGCTCGGCCGTGCCGCCCCCGCCCCCGACGTTGGAGGTCTTGTAGGGGATCGGCTTGCCGGCGGCGGTGAGCGTGATGCGCAGCGCGTCGGCCTTGGCCGCCGGGCGGGCGACGGTGAACGTGCGCGTGACGCTCGCGGGAACGGCGGTCAGCGTGACCTTCGAAGTCGCGGCCGGCTTGCAGAGCGGGCTCGTCGCCGTGCCGCGCGTGCACGGGCCGACGGCGACGGTGAGGGCGGTCGGGGTCGCGCCGATCCGCGCGGCGGTGACGCGCACGGTCACGCGGACCTTCTTCGAGCCGGCGGCGCGAGTTGCGGCGGTGAACTGCGTGACGCGCACGCCCTGGCCGGTGCCGGTGATGACGATCGCGCGGGGGAACGTGTTCGGGAGCCCGAGCGCGGGAGCGGACGCGGGCAGGGCGAGCAGCCCGACGCCGGAGGCCAGTGCCGCGCAGGAGCCGATGATCGCGAGTGTTCTCATACCAACAAGAACACCGCCGCCAGCCGGGGGTTGCCCGTGGTTTCCCGCAGGCTTGAAGGCCTTTCAACAAGCCGCGCGGCGTGGATGCGGGCATCCGCGGCGTCGTGCGCCACGCGGCCGCTCGCCGATGCAACCAGCATCGGCTCCGCGACCGCGCGCCGCCCGCCATCCACGGCTGCTCCGCCCCACGCCCCGCGGCTCATGTCGAAACACCTTCTCAGCCGTCGGGGCGGGCCGGTGCGCGCAGCGGGGGCGCAAGCCCGGGGACCAGCCCGGGATGGTCATGGTGGGCGATGCCGTGCGGGTGCACATGCCGCAGCCCCCCATGTTGGTGGGCGTGCTCGTGGATGAGGTTCACCTGCAGCAGCGCGTCCCGATCCTCGAGCAGCTGCTCCGGCGTCGCGTCGGCCAGGATGCGGTGGTCCTCGGAGAACACGACGCAGCGGTCGACGACCCAGTCGAGCAGGTCGAGGTCGTGGGTCGCGAGGACGATCGTCTTCCCGGCGCTCCCCAGCTCGACGATGAGCTGGAGCAGCCAGTACTGCGTGCGCGGATCCAGGCCGGCGGTGGGCTCGTCGAAGAGCAGCACCTCGGGACTTGTCACGAGCACGGAGGCGATCGCCACGCGCTTCTTCTCGCCGCCGGACAGCAGGTAGGGGGCGCGATCGAGGAGGTGGGTGATCCCGAGCATCGCGCTGACGTCGTCGATGCGAGCCTCGACCTCGTCGCGACCGATCCCCAGCTGCAACGGGCCGAATGCGATCTCTTCACGCACCGAGGGCGAGAAGACCTGGGCGTCGCTGTTCTGGAAGACGAACCCGACGCGCGAGCGGAACGCGGCCGAGAACTGCTCGTCCTCGAGCGCGTCCTCGGTGACCTCCTGGCCGAAGGCGCGGAAGCGCCCGCGCGCGGGGAAGAGCAGTCCGTCGAGGACCTTGAGCAGCGTCGACTTGCCGCAGCCGTTGGCGCCGAGCAGGGCCACGCGCTCGCCCCGGCCGACGGTGAGCGAGACATCCTCGAGCGCCGCGAAGCGGTCGAGGTAGGCGAACGACACGCCCTCGCAGACCAGCAGCGGCTCAGGCGCCGAGCGCACGATCCCCTCCGATCATGACCACGGCCAGCGCCAGCGATCCGGCGATCCACGCCACGTCGAGGGCGCGTAGCCGGAACGGCGAGAGCGGGCGCGCCTCGCCGCGGAAGCCGCGCGCGACCATCGCGTGGTGGACCTCCTCGCTGAGCGCGTGGGCCTTGCCGAACAGCGCCCCGGCCGAGGCGGCGACGAAGGCCCGGCCCCCGCCCACGTCGCCCGCAAGCCCGACGGCGCGCGCCTTGCGAGCGGTGTACATGTCGTCGACCGCGTCCAGCAGCACGAACAGGTAGCGGTGCGCCATTCCGATGACGAGCACCAGTGTGCGGGGGACGAACAGCGCGCGCAGCGCGCACAGCACCCGCGCCCAGGGCGTCGTGATCGTGAGCAGCACGACGAGCGAGATCGACGTCGCCACGCGGCTGACGATCAGGCCCGCCGCGTAGAGCCCCTGCCGCGTGATGCCCACCTCGTGCCCGAACCAGTTGCCCAGCGAGACGACGATGTCGCCATGCGTGATGACGCTGAGGGTCGCGGGCAGGACCACGATGCCGGTGAAGATCGGGATGAACAGCCACACGCGCCGGACGAACCAGCCGACCGGCACGAGCGAGGCGCGCGCCAGCACAAGCGTCGTCGCGTACAGCGCGACGAGCGGCGCGATGTGGCGCGCCAGGCCGGCCGCGAGCAGCAGCGCAAGCAGGCTCAGCAGCTTCGCGCGCGGATCGAGGCCCTGGAGCAGGCCCGGTCGTGCGGCGACGTCCTCGTTGCCCAGCGCCTCGGCGAGCACGCGCGCCCCGCCCTGGATCGTCTTGTCGACGAAGTCGGCCTTCCGGCGCCGGCCCACGCAGCCGCACGGGCAGAGCGCGACCTCGTCGCGCAGCAGCCAGCCCGGGGTCGGGGGGCGCTCGCTCATGCCGGGGACGAGGGGAGGGTGTCGGTGGCCGGGGCGCCGCGCCGCCGCGAGAGCAGCCGCACCGCGCTGATGATGAGGAAGATCGCCGCGCCGATCGCGAGGATCCCGACGACCGCCGACACCAGGTAGCCCAGCGTCGCGTCGCGGCCGGAGCTGAAGCCGTAGCCGCCGAGCACGGTGTGGTGCCAGAAGTCCGTGTAGCGCTGCAGCCCCGCGGGAACGGCGCTCAGCCCGTAGCGGTGGAGGTTGAGGTCGGCGGGTGCGTCCTCGCCGAACGCGCCGCCGGGGGCCAGCAGTCCGAGCGGCGTGAGCACGACCATGACCGCGATCCCGACGAGCGCCCAGCGCAGCGCCGGTCGCGGCTGCCCGGTGCGCACCGGCCCCTCCACGGGGACCGTCGGGTGGTTGATGCGCAGCAGCGGGACGTTCGCGGTCTGCAGGTAGCGGACGATGCCGACCGTCAGGGCGAACTCGACGCCGCCCGCGACGGTCAGGTGCGCGAGCCCCATCGCCGGGATCGTCTGCGCCAGGTGGAACGGCGCGTACAGCGGGGTGCCGTCGGCAGAGTGGAACAGGACGGGCTGCAGCCCGAGCTCGACGGCCGCGCAGAGCGCGGCCGCATTGAGCCCGACGTAGGCGCCGATGCCGGCGGCCAGCGCACGGCGTGAGGCCGTCAGCGCGGTGCCGCGGCTGAGCAGGCGGTAGGCGCCGTAGCCGACCATCGGCATGACGAGCGCCATGTTGAACGTGTTGGCGCCGTAGGAGAGGACGCCGCCGTCGCCGAAGAACAGCGCCTGCACGAGCAGCGCGGTGCCCACGCAGATCACCGCCGCCCAGGGGCCGAGCAGCACCGCGATCAGGACCGCCCCCACCGCGTGCGCCGTCGTCCCGTCCGGGATCGGCACGTTGAACATCATCACGAGGAAGCTGTACGCGGCCCCGAGCGCCAGGAGCGGCGCGTGGCTGCGCACGACCTTCTTCGTCTTGTGCACCGCGGTCGCC